>JAYTXS010000211.1:0-26145 GCA_043742845.1 Gammaproteobacteria bacterium | reverse complement strand
TGGGCTCGTTTGCAGCGCATCGAGGAATACCTCGCGGCGCACCCGGATGATCCCGATCTGGCTGAAATGCGCCAAAAACAGCGCCTGCTGAAGGGCGTCATGTATTGGCGGCTGTCGGCAAGTTTCAAGGCCCGGCTGTGGAACGAGCGCCGTTCAGTCAAGGAACTCGAAGCGCAGCTGAAGGAAACACAGAAGCGCGCCGTGACGGTCAAACAGGCGCGCGCCGGCGTGCCGACGAATACAGGCGCCTTTGCAAGCCGGATTGCCGCGGTGCGCGCCCGGCTCGATACCCTGCAGCAGCGCTTGAGCGAGGCGTCGGTGCGGCAAAACCGGTTCTTGCAGACGCTCGCCATCCGCGAGCTGGAGGGCCAGAAGCTACGCATCTCGACCTATCAAATTCAAGCGCGCTACGAACTGGCGGCCATCTATGATCGTGCCGCCAATGACAAGCCGAAGGCGAAGCCCTGATGCAGGCGCGCCGCCAATCGAGCTCAGCGGGCGCGGCCTTCATGTCCGCGGCATTGGCTGCATCGCTATTCGCGTTGCCCGGCCGCGCGGCGAACAAAAATCCGCCCACCATCAAGGATCTCGATTCGCAGCAGGTCGATGTAGATACTTATCCGCCGCGCAACGTTGATGCGGGCAAAACCATGGACAGCTACCGGCGCTTCCTGGACTTGAATGCCGGAGACGCCGCCCTGCGCGCCGAAGCTCTACGCCGCCTGGGCGACTTGAACTTGGAGAGCTCGGAGTCCGAGCGCATCGAGCGCGAACTCGTCACTAATGAGGGACTGCGCGCCACCGAAGCCATCCACTTGTATACCGCGCTGCTCAAAGCCTATCCGAATTACGAACGCAATGACTCGGTGCTGTACCAGTTGGCGCGGGCTTACGAACTCAATGCTCAGCCGGAGAAGGCGCTGGCCTCGCTGGATCAGCTGGTCGGAACTTATCCGAAGAGTCGCTACATCGATGAAGCGCAATTTCGGCGCGGCGAAATATTGTTCTCGGACAAGGCCTACCTCAAGGCGCAGGCCGCCTATGAGGCCGTCATCAAGATCGGCGCGACATCGCCTTTCTACAATCAGAGTCTTTATAAGCACGGCTGGTCGCTGTTCAAGCAGGGCGAGAACGAACGCAGCTTGGAATCGTTTGCCGGCGTGCTCGATTCGGTGCTGGTGTCGAAGCACGATGCCGCTGAGCTGGTCGAGCTGGATACGTTGAGCCGGCCCAACCGCGAGTTGGTGGAGGACACCTTCCGCGTCATGAGCATTACCTTTTCCTATTCGGATGGCCCGAAAACCATCGCGGAATTCGTCAGGCAGCGCACGTCGCCCGGGCACCAGCCGCGCCCCTATTCGTATCTGATGTATGCGCGCCTCGGCGATCTTTACATGGAGAAAGAGCGCTACACCGACGCCGCCGACACGTATCGCGCCTTCGTTGCGCTGGACCGCAACAACGAGAAGGCGCCGCTATTGGAGATGCAGGCGATCGAGGCCTACCAGAAGGGCGGTTTTCCGCAGCTCGTTTTGCAGGGCAAGAAGGAGTTCGTGGAGAACTATAATTTCGGCGCGCCCTATTGGCAGGGCCGCGAGCCGAAGAACGAGTCCAAGGTCGTGGAGGTCCTCAAGAACAATCTCAAGGACGTAGCGCAGCATTACCACGCCGAGGCACAGCGCACCAAGGCTGTGGCGGATTACCAGGAGGCGGCGAAGTGGTATCGCAGCTATCTTACTTCCTTCCCGTCTGACCCAGATCTGGCGGTCACCAACTTCTTGTTGGCCGACACTTTGTTCGAGAGCAAGCAATATCCCGAAGCTGCCACGGAATACGAAGCTACCGCGTATCACTACGGCGACCATGAGAAAGCCGCCGCGGCGGGTTATGCAGCCATCGTGGCCTACGGCAAACAGGAAGAGACCTTGAACGGCGAGGCGAAGGCTGCGGTTCACAGCCGCAGCGTGGACAGTTCACTGAAATTCGCGGCAGCTTTTCCGGCGCACCCGGAAAGCGCGCAGGTGCTGACGCGTGCGGCCACGGATCTGTATACGGTCAAGGACTATCCTCGAGCGGTCGCAGCGGCCGAAGCGCTCCTGGCGCGGCAGCCGCCGGTGGACGCGACCAAGCAGCGGGTGGCCTGGACGGTCATTGGCAATTCGAATTTCGACCAGGGCGTGTTCGACAAGGCGGAGACAGCCTACGGTCATGCGCAGACGCTGATGCCGGCCAACGACCCCGAGCGGCCGGTGATCGTCGAGCGGTTGGCGGCGTCGATCTACAAGCAGGGCGAATTGCGAGCCAAGTCAGGCGACAATGCGGCAGCGGTGGATGATTTCTTGCGCGTGGCCGCGTTGGCGCCGGCTTCGAAGGTTCGAGCCAACGCTGATTTCGATGCGGCGGCGCTGCTCATCAAGGACAAGCAGTGGGATAAAGCCATCGTCGTGCTGGAAGGATTCCGGCGCAACTTCCCTCAGAGTCCTTTGCAGGCCGACGTCACGCGCAACCTCGCGGTGGCATACACGGAATCCAATCATCCGGCTCAGGCGGCGGCGGAGTTCGAGAGGATTGCGCAGGCGCCCGGCGAAGCTCCCGACGTGCAGCGCGAGGCCACCTTGCAAGCCGCTGATTTATACGACAAGGCCGGCAACACGGGGAAATCGCGCGCCATGCTCGAGGCGTTCGTGAAGCATTTTCCGCAGCCTCTGAATCCGGCGATGGAGGCCCGCAATCGCTTAAGCCTGATCACGGCGAAGCTCGGCGATGACGGCGCTCGCGATTACTGGCTGAAAGACATCATCAGCTCTGATCGCGCCGCGGGCGCGGCGCGCACGGATCGTAGCCGATCGTTGGCGGCAAAGGCCACATTGACCTTGGCGAGTCCGCTGCGCGAGCAGTTCCGCAGCGTCAAACTGGTGATGCCGCTGAAGAAATCCTTGGCCGAAAAGCGCAAGGCAATGGAGGCCGCTCTGAAGGCCTACGAAGCGGCGGCCGACTACCAGGTGGCCGAGGTCACCACCGCAGCGACCTATGAGAGCGCTGAACTGTATCGGCGGTTGGGCAAGGACTTGATGAGCTCGGAACGGCCGAAAAATTTATCCAAAGATGAAATAGAACAGTACAACGTATTGCTGGAGGAGCAGGCTTTCCCATTCGAGGAGAAGGCCATCAAATTGCACGAAGTCAATGCGGCGCGGGCCAAGGACGGCACCTATGACGAGTGGGTGCAGAAGAGCTTTACGTCACTCGCGCAACTCAATCCAGGCCGCTACGGCAAGGTGGAAATCGGTGAGCAACAGGTCGATTCGATTCGCTAAGGTGGTGGGTCTCGGCATAGGCGCGCTGGTGCTGCTCGCGGCCTGCCACAGCGCGCCGCCGAGGCCGTTGCCTGCGCACGGGGAGGACAAGGCTGCCAACGCTTCGCCCGCGCCCGCGCCTGCGGCCGCGCCCGTGCTCGAACCTGTTCCGGAGCGAGCGGTGCAGCAGTACACACAGGCGCTGCAACTCATGAAGGCGGGGCGCACTACTGATGCGGAGCTGGAGTTCAAACAGCTGGCCGCCGCCTATCCGCAGTTGAGCGGACCGCAACTGAACTTAGGATTGCTGTACTTGCACGACGCGCGCCTGCTCGAGGCGGAGACGGCGTTCAAGGCCGCGCTGGAGCACAGCCCCGCAAGCGCGGTCGCGGGCAATGAACTCGGTATCGTCGAGCGCCGGCTGGGTAAATTCGCCGAGGCCGAAGCGGCCTATCAGGGTACGATAGCAGCCGAGCCTAATTTCGCCCCAGCGCATTTGAATCTGGGCGTGCTCTACGACCTTTATCTGGCACAGCCGCAGAAGGCACTGGAGCAGTTCGAGCGGTACATCGACATTGCCGGCGAGAATAAACAAGTCGCGGGCTGGGTGGTGGAACTGCGTAAACGCGTCGGAGCGCCGCCGCCTGCGCCCAAGAAGGAGCCCGCTTGAACACCGCAACCAAGGTTCTGAAAGTGGCAGCACTGTGCTGCGTTGCAGCCGCCGCACCGGCACAGCAAATCCCTGCGCAACCGAAGCCGGCAAACGCGCAGGCGGAGGCCGGTGAACCGAGGGCTGACACGTCGAGCCCGAGCCCTGCGCCGGCAGTCGCCCCGGCGAAGGCTACGGCAGCGCCAGTCGCCCCTGGGGCGGCTCGTGCACCCGCTGCCGTACGGTCAGCGGCAACCAAAACCGACCGCCTAGATTTGGGAACGGCCACTGTCACCGGCGACCGTGAGCAGCCGAAAGTCATGTATATCGTCCCCTGGAAGCGGTCCGACATCGGCGATCTGGCGGGCAAACCCATGAATAGCCTGGTAGAGGAGATTCTTTCGCCCGTCGATCGGGACGTTTTCAAACGTGAAGTCGTGTATTACCAGGCTGTGCAAGCAGACGCGTCGCACAATGGCACGGTGCCTAAACCGGCACAGCAGGGTGAGAAGTAAGTCCGCCGACAATTATACAAAATCTGGTTGAATCTTAGGTTTGGAGATGGGCATCTTTTAGGAGCGCGCAGATGAATTTCATGACTTCTATCGTCAACTTCTTCAAGGACGGCGGGATATTCCTCTATCCCCTGGCCTTGATATTCGTGGTCGGCGTGTCGATCGCCATCGAGCGATACGTGTACTTGACCCGCGAGACTTTCCGCAACCGCAGCTTGTGGGACGATCTGGTGCCGGCCTTGAGCGCCGGTAACTTCAAGCAGGTGGTCGCCCTGACGCAGAATTCGAAGGCGTCGATCGCGACAATTTTGAATTATGGCGTCGCCCGGGTGGCCAGTGCGCGCCGCCGCGACGACATCGAAAAGGCCATGGACGAAAGTCTGCTCGAGGTCATTCCGCGCATCGAGAAGCGCACTCACTATTTGTCTTCGTTGGCCAACGTAGGCTTGTTGATCGGCTTGCTCGGCACCATCACCGGCTTGATCGGCGCGTTCAGCGCGGTGGCGACTGCGAATCCGGCGGAAAAAGCCAGCCTGCTCGCCGCGGCCATCTCGGTTGCCATGAACAACACCGCCTCGGGACTCGCGGTGGCGATCACTCTGCTCACGGCGCATATGTTTCTCGAATCGAAGACCACGTCGTTGATCGACAGCCTGGAGATCGCGTCGGTGAAGTTCTTGAATTCCATTACCGAACGCCAATCCGACCGGCCGGTCCAAGAACCGCCGGCGGTGACGCCCGCGCCGCGTACTCCGGCCGCTGCCCGCAGCAGCATTTAGTACCTAGAGTGTTCGTTGGAATGGTATTCCGTCCATGAAATCAAAGTCTCAGCGCCTCGTGCGACGCAATCACGCTCGTTATCACCAGGGCCGTGATGACCTCAATATCGTGCCGATGATCGACATGATGGTGATCTTGGTGTTTTTCTTGATCTTCACCGCAGTGTTTTCCAAGACGAATATTCTGCAGATGAACCTGCCCAACAGCAGCAATGCCGCTGCGCTTGATCTGCCAAAGAATCTAAAGCTCGAAGTCATCATTCGTCCCGAGGATATCGTAGTCAACGACCGTAACTCAGGTCCGCTCAAGGTCCTCGCCAATACGGCAACCGGCTATGATTTGGACAATCTGTCGGAATTCATCCGCAGGATCAAATCGCAGTATCCGCAAATGACCGACGCGACCATCCTGTCCAACCCCGATACCACCTACGACACGTTAGTACAGGTCATGGACACGGTGCGCGTGTACCAGCTTCCGGTGGCGCCATTTTCGAAGGCGGAGCTGTTTCCGGACATCTCCATCGGGGATGCGCCCACATGACGTCTTATAGAATCAAACGGCATCGTCAACGGCGCCATGGCGCGAATCACTTCGCGTTGATTCCGTTCATCGACATGATGACCATTCTGGTGGTGTTCTTGCTGGCGCACACGGCGGAGGTGGACATTCTGCCGAACACCAAGAACATTTCGATTCCGCAGTCGCTGTCCGACCGCAAGCCGAGCGCAGCCGTGGTCGTCATGGTCACGAAGGATTCGGTGTACGTGGATGGAATACTTGTGGGATCTTTGGGCGACCTCATCGCCAACCAGGGAACGTCCTTCGCACCACTGAAGAGCGCGCTTCTGTCGCAGAACGCGCGTAGCCTGCGAGTGGAGCAATCGGATGTGTCGAAGCGCGAAGTGACCATCATGGGAGATAAGAGCACGCCGTACAGCGTGCTGAAGAAGATCATGATGACCTGCAGCGAAGCCGAGTACGGCAAGGTGTCCTTCGCGGTGGTCGAGCGCGAAAGGGCGGCCACTTAAGTGACAGCCGCCAACCCCGCGCAACGCGTTCCCACGGGACTCGCACCGTTCTACCGGCGCTATGAATTGCCTTGGTCCCCATCCGAGGAAATGGAGCGGCGCTTCCGCACCATTCTGCGCAATCTCGCCATTGTGTTCGCGATCTTTGCCATCGCCATTCCGTTTCTGCCCCGGCATCAGGTTGTCGTGAACACCGAATCGCTGCCCGAGAGAGTGGTGCAATTGGTCATGCAGCCGCCACCGCCGCCTCCGCCGCCGCCCAAGCCGGAAAAGCTCGTCGAGAAGGCGCCGGTCCAACCCAAGCCTGTCGTGCCCGTGGATCCGCGCGTCAAGGCGCAGAAGAGCCTGGCGGTATTCGACCAACTCGCGGCGCTGCGAGATGTCGACCTCGACAAGTTCGCAAAAAACCAGCCAAAGACGACCGATCCTGGCGATGTCAGCGTGGTAAGCCGCAACATCATCTCCTCGAAGGTCGGCGGCACCAGCGGCGGCATCAGCGCGCCTTCCAGCAGCGGCCTCGCCGCGGGGTCGGGTTCCTTACGCGGTTTCAACACCACGCAGGTGAAGGATCCGAATATGGGCGCAAACGGCCAGGGTGCCACGCGCGGCGGCGGAAGCGGCAAGGCTTCGCGCAGCGCCGATGAAATTGCGCTGGTATTCACCAAGAACAAGGGCGCGATCGATTCCATGTATGCGCGCGCGCTGCGTGACAACCCGGCCCTGCAGGGCAAGGTGGTGCTCGAATTGACCATCGCGCCGTCCGGAGAAATCACTGCGGCCCGCATCGTCTCCTCGGATCTCAACGACAAGGAATTCGAGAGTAAGTTGCTGGCGCGTATCCGCCTCTTCAAGTTCGACGCCAAGGATGTTGCCATGCTGACAGCCACCAAACCCATCGACTTTTTCCCGGCCGGATGAACATTCAATCCGAAATCGAGTTCTTCAGTGACTTAGGTCTGGTCGATAAGGCACGCTTCGTCGCACGCCTGATTTTCGAAGTCGCCGAAGAGGCCAAGGTCGGCGCCGGCGACGGTAACGACGCGATTCGCCTGCGGTTCGCCAATGAAATGAATCAGCGTCTGGCGCGATTCGCTTACCAAATCTTGGGCGAAGACTTGGCGCGCCCGCAAGATGATGTCGTGATCCGCATGCTGCTCGGCACGCGCGCCGATAAGAACGCGGAGCGCATCATGCAGAATGCCTACCGACGCGTACTCACCAGCTTCGAGAGCTTCGATACCACGGTGCTGCTTAACCCGCACTAACGACCCGCTGCGCACCCCGGCGGCTCGCGGCCCGCGGCCCGCTTTAGGGACCCGCAGCGCGGCGCTTGGGCTTGGCTTCCCGAGTGTCGGCGGCATCGGCTTCGAATAGGGTCAGCAACTGTTCCGCCGATTCCCGCGAGGTTGCCAGCAATTTCTTTTCATCGTCCTTCACCGCCGCTTGTTTAGCCATGGTTTCCTCGTCGTGCGCACGGAAGCGGCGCACGGTATCGAGTGCCTGTGACTTGGGCAGCCCGAGGGCTTCGAGCACTTTCTCGGACATTTCGAGACTCGATACGAAGGTCTCGCGGATGATGTAGCGCACGTCTTGTTCCATCAAGCGAAACGCATGCTGGCGGTTGCGTGCGCGAGCAAAAATCTTCAAATGTGGAAAGTGTTTTTGGATCAATTCCGCGGTCTTCACCGACGCTTCGACGTCGTCGATGGCGAGCACGAACACTTCGGCGTTCTGCGCATGGGCGGCACGCAGCAACTCGAGCCGGGAAGCGTCGCCATAGAAAACTTGATTGCCGAAACGGCGCAGAAAATCCACCTGGGTTTGGCTGGCTTCGAGCGCAGTGAATGAAATCTTGCGGGCACGCAGAATGCGGCCGACGATTTGTCCGAAGCGGCCGAAGCCCGCGATGATGACCTTGGGATAGAGCTCTTCGGGCGTATCGAATGGCCGCTCCTCGATGTCTTTCTTAGCGAACGTGGCATCGTGCAGCAGCAGCGCCAGCGGACTCAAGATCATCGAGCCTGTCACCACCAGAACCAAGAACTCGGCAATCTCGGTATCCATGATGCCGAAGGTGGCGGCGAGTCCGAACAGCACGAACGCGAATTCCCCGCCCGACGGCAGGCTGAAGGCCAAGCCGCCGCCGGCCGTCGCTGACAATCCCGACAACCGCCCGATGATCAGCAGCACGATCACCTTTAGCAGCATGAAGCCGAGAATCAGCGCCAGCAGAGTCAGCGGTTTCTCGAGCGCGAGTCCGAGGTTCGCCGACATTCCGACGGTGATGAAGAACAGGCCCAGCAGCAGTCCCTTGAATGGCTCGATGTCGGCTTCGAGCTCATGCCGGAATTCACTGTCCGCGAGCAGTACGCCGGCCAGAAATGAGCCCAATGACAGGGACAGTCCCACTTGATTCACGAGCAGTGCCGTGCCGATGACGACCAGAAGGCCCGCCGCGGTGAACGCTTCCGCGACGCCGGTTGCAGCGACGATGCGAAGCATGGGGCGCAGTACATAGCGACCGCCGATGATCACGGTGGCGAGTACGGCGACGAATTTGATGGCCAGCCAGCCCCCCGGTCCGGCAGTTCTGACGGCGACGATTCCGCCCAGCAGCGGCAGCAGCGCGAGCGCCGGCAGTACTGCGATGTCCTGAAATAGTAGAATGCTAAAGGCCGAGCGTCCGTACTGCGAATTCAGCTGCCCGCGCTCGGCCAACAGCTGCAGCACCAGCGCGGTGGACGACATGGAGAGCCCGAAGCCGATGATGAGCGCGCACTGCCAGGGTTGCTCGAAGGCGAAGTAGGCGATCGCGCCTATGCCCGCTGTGGTGGCCAGCACTTGGGCCAGTCCCAATCCAAATATGGGCTTGCGCATCACCCACAGGCGGGAAGGCTGTAATTCGAGCCCGATGACGAACATCAGGAGTACGATGCCGAACTCGCCGAGGTGCTGCGTGGTGTCGATTTTGCTGATCAGGCCGAGGCCGGCGGGCCCGATGATGATGCCCGCGGCCAGGTAGCCCAACACCGAACCTAGCTTGAAGAACCGGAATATCGGAATTGCAATGACCGCCGCCGCGAGAAATATAGCGATCTGCGCCAACAAGCTCATAGTAAAATTCCCCGCTGTATCGACAAGAGCCTAGCAAATGTACCGTCAAAGCATTCAATTTCCCGTCAAGGACGCGGCTCTACGCGACGACGTGCACGCGCTGGGCGACTTGATCGGCGAGACGCTGCGCGACCAAGGAGGCGAGGAGTTCCTGCAAATGGTCGAAGGCGACCGCCTTGCCGCGATCCGGCGCCGAGAGAGCGAAACCCCGGACGGCACAGAGTTGCAGGAACGCACTATGGACCGATCGCCCTCGGCCGCCACTGACCTCACCCGCGCTTTCTCGATCTGGTTCCAAGTCGTCAACACGGCGGAGAAGGCGCATCGAGTACGTCGCCGCCGGCAGTATCTGAATGATTCCAGCACGTCGCAGCCCGGCGGCATCGCGGACTGCATTGCACGCCTGCACAGCGACGGGGTGACGCTTGCGCAAGCTCTGGAGCTGATCGGTTGTATGAGCATCGAGCCGGTGTTCACAGGCCATCCGACCGAATCGACGCGCCGCACCATTCTGCGCAAGCAGCAGCACATCGCGCACGACCTGCTCGCTCGCCAGAATCCGACATCGACTCGCGCGGAGTTGGATACGCTGTGGGCGCGCGTGCGGCTGGAGATCACCAGCATCTGGCAGACCGAAGAGCACCCTCGTGAGGGTCTGACCGTGGTCGATGAGCGCGAGCACGTGCTGTTCTACTTGATCGACATTTTGTATCGCGTGGTGCCGCTGTTCTACGAAGAGATCGAGGCGGCCTTGGCGAAGGCCTACTCCGTTGCGGCCGAAAGCCTCGACGTGCCGAGCATCCTGCACTTCGGGTCGTGGGTGGGCGGTGACATGGACGGCAACCCGGACGTGCACGGCAAGACCATTCGTGAAACCTTGCACCGCCATCAGCAACTCATCGTTTCGACTTATTTTGCCGAAGCCGGCCAGTTGGCCGAAACATTGAGCCAGAGCGCGAACCGCGTCGCTGTGAGCGAGCCGCTCGCCGCGCGCATCGCTTCCTACAGCGTCATATTGCCGGGCGCTCAGGCGCTGGCGCCCGTTCGGCACGACCGCATGCCGTATCGGATGTTTTTCGGGCAAATCGGCGAGCGCCTCAAGGCCAGCTACGAAGGCCGCCCCAACGCGTATCAGAGTCCCGACGAATTGCTGTCCGATGTGACGCTCGCCGCCGATAGCCTGACCATGAACCGGGGGCGTCATGCCGGATATTTCCTGGTGCGCCGCTTCATGCGGCGCGTGCGAACTTTCGGCTTTCATCTGGCGACGCTCGACGTTACCCAGCACGCGCACATGCATGACCAGGTGATTGCGCAAGGGTTGGGAGTGGCGGATTGGGCGTCGCTTGAGCCGGCGCAGCGACTGCTGCAGCTGCGCGACTTACTGGCTCGCGATCAAGGTCCAACCTCGGACTTCGACGCCGTCGGGCGGCGCAGCCTGTGGGTGTTCGAGGCCATCGCACAGGCGCGCCACAAATACGGCGGCCGCGCCATTGGACAGTACATCGTCAGCGGTGCCCGCGGGCCCGAGGACGTGTTGGCGGTGCTGTTGCTGGCGCGTTGGGCCGACATCACCGACAAGCGCAGCGGCGAAGCGCCTCTCGACGTGGCGCCGCTCATTGAATGCATCGATTCCCTGGAGCGGGCGGGGGATGTACTGCGCGGATTGGCTCTGGAGCCCGCCTATGAACGGCATTTAGCGTCGCGCAGCAATCGGCAGATGGTGATGATCGGCTACTCCGACACCAACAAGGAGGGCGGTATTGCCGCCTCACGTTGGGCCTTGCAGGTGGCGCAGGTACGGCTGCTGGAAGCGGCGCGCGAGACGGGCATCAAGGTGGTGATTTTTCACGGCCGCGGCGGCACGCCTGCGCGCGGCGGCGGGCGCACCGAGAGCTTGGTCGAGGGTGCGCCGAACGGTGCCATTCGCGGCTTTCTGCGTTTGACCGAACAGGGCGAAGTCGTCAACCAGAGCTACGGCCTGCGCCCGATTGCGATGCGCACGCTTGAGCGCACATTCGCGTCCGTGGCGCTGGCGACGGCGCATGCCGAGCAGAGGCCGCCGGTGGCGCCGGCTCACTTGGCGGCGATGGAAACCATCGCGGCGCGCAGCCTCGCCGTGTATCGAGAACTGGTGTTCGGCAGCGTGCAGTTCTTCGAATACTTTCGCGCCGCGACGCCGCTCGATGTGATCGAGCGCATGCACATAGGATCTAGGCCTGCGGCGCGCGGCGGCGGCAACGGCATTCATGCGCTGCGGGCGATTCCGTGGGTATTCGCATGGACGCAAAGCCGCCACATGCTGCCCGGCTGGTTCGGTTTCGGCAGCGGCATGTCTGCGGCGCTTGCGCTGCACGGTGAAGGCGTGGCGGCGCAAATGCTGGCGCGATGGCCGTTCTTCGAGTACCTGCTCGACGATGTCGAGGCCATGCTGGCGCGAACCGATTTGGATATCGCCGGATATTACGATGCGCTCGCCGGCGATGCTTTGCGCGTGAACGCGGCAGCCATCCGCGAAGAGTACGCGCTCACCGTCGCGCACGTGCTGCGCCTGCGCGGCTCGGCGCAGCTGCTCGACAGCAACCCAACGCTGCAGCGATCCATCAAACTGCGCAATCCCTACATCGACCCCATGCACCTCATGCAAGTGGATTTGCTGCGGCGCTGGCGCAGGACGGGTCGCGAGGATGGTGCGCTATTCGCGGCGCTGCGCGCCACGATCAGCGGCATTGCGCAGGGGCTGCAGGCAACCGGCTAGCGGCGCGTTCGCAGCCGCAGTCGCGAGATCAACACTCGGGAACGTTGACGGCCAGGCCGCCTTGCGAGGTTTCCTTGTAAATGGTCGACATGTCGAGTCCCGTCTGGCGCATGGTGCTGATCACCTGATCGAGCGATACCTTGTGCGAGCCGTCGCCACGCATGGCGAGGCGCGCCGCGTTGATGGCCTTCACCGAGCCCATGGCATTACGTTCGATGCAGGGGATTTGCACCAGACCGGCGACCGGATCGCAGGTCAGGCCGAGATTGTGCTCCATGCCGATTTCCGCGGCATTCTCGATTTGCTCATTGGTGCCGTTGAGTGCGGACACCAATCCGGCTGCCGCCATGGAGCATGCCACTCCTACTTCTCCCTGGCAGCCCATTTCGGCGCCGGAAATAGAGGCATTTTGCTTGTAGAGCATGCCGACGGCGGCGGCCGTGAGCAAAAATCGTATGACGCCGTCATCATCGGCGCCGGACTCGAAGCGCCGATAATAATGCAGCACGGCCGGAACGATCCCCGCCGCGCCATTGGTCGGCGCGGTCACCACCTGACCTCCGGCCGCATTTTCTTCGTTGACCGCGAGCGCAAACACATTGACCCAATCCAGCGCGTGCATCGGGCTTCGCGGGTCGCCGCTCATGAGCTGCCGATAGAGTTTCGGCGCGCGCCTACGCACGCCGAGCACCCCCGGCAACAGACCCTGGGCGTCGAAGCCGCGGCGCACACAGTCCTGCATCACCTGCCATATACGCAGCAGCTGCGCGCGGATTTCGGCATCGCTGCGCCAGGCGCGCTCGCGCGCGAGCATCAGTTCATGTATCTCAAGCCCGTGGCCGCGGGCCAGCTCGAGCAGGCGTGCGCCCGAGTCAAACTCGTAAGGCGGCAGGGCGCGTGCGGCCCCTGCGTCGGCTTCAGCACCGGCTCGCAGGATGAAACCGCCGCCGATGCTGTAGTACTCCTCCATCGCCAGGACGTGAAGCTGCGCATCATGCGCCGTGAAGCGCATGCCGTTGGAGTGGCCGGGCAACACTTGATCCATGTGGAACAATAGATTGAGTGGCTCGTCGAACGCGATTTCATGTCGGCCCGCCAGGCGGATGCGTCCGTCACTGCGGATCCTGCGCAGCGCAGGCTCGACGCCGGCGGAGTCGATGGTGTCGGGACTCATTCCTTCGAGCCCCAGCAGCACGGCGCGATCGGTGCAGTGACCACGGCCGGTCAGTGCCAGGGAGCCGTAGAGCTGTGCGGAGACCTGAGTCGTTCGCCCCAGCAAACCGCGCGTCGCGAGCAGCTCGACGAAATCGCGCGCCGCATTCATCGGTCCCATGGTGTGCGAACTGGAAGGACCGATGCCGATCTTGAAAATGTCGAAAACACTTAAACTCATGCAAGGATTCTACGCCGACGCCGTGCCTGCGCTTGTCAAAACGCGACCTTGCGGGTGGTAGAATAGCTGCTACCGCCGCCCAACCGTCACTGGAGTGTTCCATGATTCGCCATCCGCTCATTGTCTGCGCCACGCTTGCCGCCACACTGACGCTCGCCGGCAACTTCGCGAGCGCCGCTGCCGTTCCCGCGACCATTGCGGCTGCCGTTGCCGACGGCAATCGGCCCGACACGGACACGCAACGGGACGGAAGCCGTAAACCGGCGGAGACCTTGGCGTTTACCGGAGTCAGAGCGGGTGAGCAGATCGCCGAGCTGCTACCGGGCAGCGGCTACTTCACCCGCCTCTTCAGCAAAGTGGTGGGCAGTTCAGGACACGTGTACGCGCTGGTGCCTGCGCGCCCGCCGGAGGCGCCGGCAGATGCGCCGGATTTTGCAGCACGCGTGAAGGCAATCGCCGCCGATTCGAATTATGCCAACGTCAGCGTTGTCGTCGAGCCCTTCAGTCAGCTGGGCGTTCCGGCGCCGGTCGATCTGGTGTGGACTTCGCAGAATTACCATGATTTGCACAATTTCCCTGGGTTGGATGTGGCCGTGTTCAATAAGATGGTGTTCGACGACTTAAAGCCCGGCGGCATTTACCTGATCTTGGACCACAGTGCCGAAGCGGGTTCCGGCAGCCGGGATACCAAGACTTTGCATAGGATCGATGTCGAGACGGTCAAAGCGGAAGTGCTCGCGGCAGGCTTCGTTTTCGTGGGCAGCAGCGATTTGTTGCACCAGCCGGGCGACACCCGCACGCTGAAGGTGTTCGACACATCGATGCGCGGCAATACGGATCAGTTCATATTAAAGTTTCGTAAGCCGGCAAAGTGAGAACCAAGCGGGGTGCCGGCTGTCAACTGAAAGGAGTCTTTCACGTTGAGTTTTAAGGTAGAGGATTGGTACACATGAAATTGGCAAATTGTTCACGCAAATCACTCACAGGGCTGCGCTTGGGCGCAGCGGCCGCGATGACGGTCCTTCTGGCGGCCTGTGTGACGCCGCCGCCTCGAACCTATGCCGTGCCCGCGCCGCCGCCGCAGCGCGTATTTGTCTATCCCGCCAACGGGCAGAGCGCGGAACAGACCGATCGTGACCGATACGAATGCCACATTTGGGCCGTCCAACAAACCGGGGTGGACCCCAGCCGCTCGGACGCCAGCGCTTATGAACGAGTCGTAGTCCAGCCAGCCAATCCTCCCGGTTCGGGCACGGCGGTGGGGGCCATCGGCGGAGCCATCCTGGGAGCCATTATCGCGGGCCCGCGCAACGCGGGCGCCGGGTTAGTGATCGGCGGCGCCACCGGCGCCATCGTGGGTTCCGCATCGGATGCCAATGCGCAGGCGCAGGCTCAGCAAACACAGCAGCAATATAATCAGAGCGCCGCCTCGGGACGCGCGCGGGCGGATTCCTATCGCCGCGCCATCAGCGCCTGCCTGCAAGGCAGGGGCTATACGATCAGCTGAGGTCATCATGTATTACAAAATCGCGTTGTTGGCGGCGTCACTGCTGCTGTTGGCAGCAGAAGTCAGCACAGCGGCCGCGGCCGACGAACATGATCGAGGCCGCGTGGAGCAGCGCCCGGCACCTCGGCCCGAGACCAGGCCGCCCGCTGCCGCGCCGTCCGGCAGGCCGGCATTTCAACCCGGCCCGCAGCGTCCCTCCTTCGACGGCCGCGGCCAAGTGCTCGACGGCCGTTATAATCACGGCCGCTACTATCCGCCGACGGGCACGGTCAGGTCGTCGTTGCCGGATGGCTACCGTCCCTACTATCGCGGCAGAGATCGATTCTATTTTAGCGGCGGTATCTGGTATGCGCCCCGAGGTCCGAGCTTCGTGGTTGTGGTGCCGCCGCCTGGCTTGGTGATTTCCCTTCTGCCGCCTTATTACTCCACGGTGTGGCTGGGCGGAGTCCCCTATTACTATGCGGATAATGTCTACTACAGCTGGCAGCCGGAACAGAACGGCTATGCCGTTGTGGATGCTCCCGACAATGCCGATGCCCCTACCGCTCCGCCCGACAGCGCACCCATCGCGCCGGATAATTTAATGATTTATCCCAAGAACGGGCAGTCCAAGGAGCAGCAGGCGGCTGACCAATTCGAGTGCAACAACTGGGCTAAGGGCCAGACGGGGTTCGACCCGACGCAGCCGGCGGGCGGCGTGCAGGGGAATCCTGATGCGGCACGAAGTGGCTACAACCGGGCCATGTCGGCCTGCTTGCAGGGTAGGGGTTACCAGGTCAACTAGGCGCAGTCCTACGCCAGGCGCTGCCTGTCGCTGACAGTGCGGCGCACAGGCGATGGGCATAGTGGCGACGTTATCTCGTTCTGCTGCCCTTTAGGAGACCGCTATGCTGACCACGCACCCCAGCTCTATCGTCCAGAAGCGCGACTTGCACGTTGGGGGGCTGGGCGCTGGTGTGTCGGGGGCACTGGCAGCCGTGGCGGATCCCATGCATGACGCTGCGGCGTCCTGGGGCAGGCGCGCTCGCAATGCGGCACGTGAGGCCGATGACTTCATACACGAGAGTGCTTACGCAGCACTAGCCGTGGTCGGGTTACTGGGTTTAGCTGCTGGCTATCTTTTGTCGCGGCGCTGAGATGAGCAACCTCAGCAAGAAGCGGCGCTTTTCCAATCATCGTCAATGGCGGGAATTCGTGGCGGCCGTTCACGAAACCCTGAGCTTTGCGTGCCCGCTGAGCACAGCGACGACAGGCGAGGCACTGTGCTGGCAACCCTCAGCTAATTGGCTACGGGGGCTCCACCATGTCGGTGTCGCTAATCGTCAGCCGACCGCCATGCGCGTAGATGTTGCAGTGAGCCTCGCGTAGGAAGCCGACCAACGTCAGTCCGGACGTAACCGCAAGATTGACGGCGAGACTCGAGGGAGCGCCGATGGCGGCAAGCACGCTCACTCCGGCGCGGATTGCCTTTTGCACCAGTTCGAAACTGGCGCGGCCACTCAATATGACAATACGATTGGAGAGTGGCAAAGCGCCGGACCTCAGGCTCATCCCCACCAGCTTGTCGAAGGCGTTGTGGCGGCCGACATCCTCGGCCACATTGAGCATGGCTCCCGAAAAATCGAACAGTGCGCAGGCGTGAACCCCGCCCGTGTCGCTGAACTTCGATTGCGCTGCGCGCATGCGGCTCGGCAGCCGCAACAACAGCGCCAAAGGCATGGAGCCGGTATCAGGAACGCGCGTGGCTGCGGCGCGGGCGATGGCGGCGTCGAGTCCCGTGGTGCCACACACGCCGCAACTCGAGCCGGCTGAAAAAAGCCGCGACGGTGTATTGGGCGCGATTTGCACCGCGGAGTGCAGCCGCACATTGACCACATTCGGCCGTCGCGTGCTCGTCTCGATGGCCTCGATGTCCGAAGTCTCGTTAATGATTCCTTCGCCGTACAAAAGGCCCGCGGCCAGACTCTCGTCGTCGCCCGGCGTGCGCATGGTGGTGCCGAAGGACAAGGGTTCCAAGCCGAGCGCCGGATGATGCAGCAGCAACTCGAGCGGCGCTTCGACCGCGACCCGATCGTCCTTGGACACCTGGCCGTCCGCTGTCGCGCGTTGAATGCGAACGTTGAGTGTCCCGCTCGCCGCAGCCGCGGGTTCCGGCAACACCTGATCGACCGTACTCATGGGCCCAACCGCCTTTTGCTCAAAATACTCGCTAATGATACCGTTCCAGACTGTCAAGCGGCGCCATCAAAGGGGATCCCAATGTCGAAATCTGCCGATCTGAAAGCCCGTAAAGCGGCGGCCGTGCCTGCGGGCGTGGGCAGCCGGGGTATCTACGTCGTCAAGGCGGAGAATTCGGAACTCTGGGATGCCGACGGCCGGCGTTTCGTGGATTTTGCGGCCGGTATTGCGGTGCTCAACACCGGCCATCGCCATCCCAAGGTCATGGAGGCCGTGGCGCAGCAAGCCCTGGCGTTTACGCATACCTGCTTTCACGTCTCGCCCTACGAGTCCTACGTGCGTCTTGCCGAGCGTCTAAATGCGCTCGCTCCCGGGGACTTCGCGAAAAAGACGCTGTTCTTGAGTTCGGGGGCAGAGGCGGTCGAGAACGCCATCAAGATTGCTCGCTATGCGACCAAGCGCTCTGCAGTGATCGCGTTCTCCGGCGGTTTTCACGGCCGTACGCTGATGACCATGGCGCTGACGGGCAAGGTCATGCCGTACAAGCGTGGATTCGGCCCGTTTCCCGCCGAGGTATATCACGCGGAATTTCCGCATCCCTATCACGGCATCAGCACGGAACAGGCGCTCGCCGATTTGGACCGGCTGTTTCACGGCGACGTTGATCCTAAATCGGTGGCCGCCATTCTCATCGAGCCGGTACAGGGCGAGGGCGGCTTCAATGTGGCGCCTGTCGATTTCCTGCGCGCACTGCGGCGGTTATGCGACGAGCATGGCATCGTGATGATTGCCGATGAAGTTCAGGGCGGCATGGCCCGCACCGGCAAGATGTTTTCGATCGAACACTCGGGCGTGGTTCCGGACCTCATGACCCTGGCCAAGGGATTGGGCGGCGGCTTTCCGCTCTCGGCGGTGACCGGCCGCGCCAGCATTATGGATGCAGCGCACGCTGGGGGGCTGGGCGGCACCTACGGTGGTAATCCCATCAGTATCGCGGCGGCGCATGCGGTGCTGGATGTGATCGAGGCCGAGGGTTTGTGCGTCCGCGCGACAGCGGTCGGCGACAAAATGCGCGTCCGGCTGCAAGCGCTCGCCAAGGAACTGCCGGGTATCGGCGATGTGCGCGGTCTGGGTGCGATGATCGCCTTCGAATTGGTCAAGGACCCGAAGACGCGGGAGCCGGATGCGGAGATGACTGCTGCCATCCTCACCCACGCGGAAGCGCGCGGGCTGATTCTGTTGTCCTGCGGCACGGCGGCGAATGTGGTGCGCTTGCTGTCGCCGCTGACCATCCCCGATGCGGTGCTCAACGAGGGCTTGGACATCCTGGCCGCGGCTCTGCGCGACGCGTACGGTCAGGAAGCGAAGCGTGCGGTGGCTTGAACTAATTCCGGTATGTTGCGGTGATCCCGATGGTGCGCGGTCGGAACGTGAAGTCGTTTTCCTGCACCGAACTCGGTACCAGGCGATTGAACGAGGGGTTGTTGGTATCCGACTGCACCAGCGCGTAGCTGGTCGTGACCCGTGAATCAAATAGGTTATCCACGAACGCCGCCACCGACCATGATCCAAGCGTAACGCCAGTGCGAATCGAGGTAAATTTCGTTGCCGGCGGCGTGTACGAATTAGGATTGTATTGGTTAGAATTTGGATCCTGAACCGGAGCCGGCCAAGGATTGCGGCTTGCGAATTCCCAGTCGATACGCACGAAGGCGTCGTGTCCAAACGCCTTGAAACCGAACTGCGGACCGAGTGCCACATTCCATGGCGGGTTGGTTCCCGGAGCATAGTTGATCGCCGCCTCGCCGGAGATGGCGTTACCTGCGCTGGCGAGCATGGCACGCGGCGAGTTCTCGGTGTATCGAGCACTGGTGTAGCCGATCGAGGCGTCCAGTGAGAAGCCGGCTCCTAGAAGCAACTCAGCCTGCATATCGAAACCCTTGGCCACGGCAGTTCCCAGGTTGTCGGCGAATTGCAGCCCGCATTGTCCCGGCACATAGACATTCTGCTGAATGTCCTTCCATTTGATGTAGTAAACGCTCGAAGCAACGCGGACTCGGTCGGCGAAACTGTTTTTCGCGCCGATTTCATAGCTTTGGGTGGTATCGGACTTGTAGGTTAGCGGCGATTGACCATCCGCATAGCCGTCTTGGATCAGACCTGGGCTGCAAGCGGGTATCAGAGGCGCATTCACGCCGCCGGGTCGAAACCCCTTCGAATACGTTGCGTAGTAGAGATTTCTTTCGTCGTATTGGAACGACGCGGCGAGCTTCGGTGTGAACGCGTTTTCGTGATAATCGCCGCTGCGCGATCCCGGACCATAGTTCTCAAGGCCGTCGCCATAGTGCGAAAGATCGAACGACATCTTCGCGAAGCGGCCGCCGGCCGTTAACTTCAGTCGATCGGTTACGTTATAGCTCACCTCGCCGAAGCCGGCGAGCTGCCGGTCGTGACTAACGTTCTGATTGTAATAGACTTCGCAGTTCGGAAAATTCTGCGGAGTGCTGCCCGGGTAATTATTGCAGTTGTAGCTAGGGACCCCGAAGTAGGCGAATGCGTCCTCGCCGAAAAGCGCGCTGAACAATTGGTTGATCTTGGGGTCGTACAATTGTTCGATGCTGACTTCTCTCGACAGCGACCAAAAGGCGCCCACAGTCCAATTCCAAGCGCTCGAAGGTTGATTGGATTGCAAACGGATTTCCTGCGTATAGGATTTCTGTTGGTTCGTGATCGTGTTCGGTGTCGAGTAACCGGCAAAACCTTGGGGCAGGTGGATGCCCTTGCCGTCCAGCAGCGGGTACCAGGAGCAGGGCGGGACGGGGGTCGTCGATGCCGGCCCGCATGCGCCTATCAGCCAGCTCTGGCTTTGGTAGTAAGCGAGGTCATAGGCGGTGCCTTGGTAGGCGTCTTGTTCGTCGCGCTGGTAATACGAGGTGTTCGAAACTAGCTTGACAGGCCCGAAATCCGCCTCGATCTTGAGTGCCGGCAGGTAGTACTTGTCGGGAATCGCAATGCGCTCGGGCGTCGCGTTGTTGAAATGACCGCTGCTGACGTCGCTGTAGGCGGGCCAAAACGTCCCGAGGTCGTGCTTGCGAGAATTCTGGAATGTAATGCTCGGTGTGATCTTCAGCGCATCGATCGGCTGGTAAAGCAATGCGAGGCGCGCCGCTACGGTATTCGCATGGTTCGCATTGTGATCGACCACGCCCAAATTGCTGGCGTCGATTCGGTCTATCCAGCCGCCGTCATAGCGATACCAAACGCTCGCGCGAAATCCGAGTACTCCATCGATCAATGGTCCGCCGTGAGCGATACCGCCTTCGTAGCTCGGTTCGCCGCCGCGCGTGAAGGATAATTCGGTCCGGGCGTAGGTGGATTCCGTGGTGACGCTGGGCTGAGTCATGATGTAGCGAACGGTGCCGCCCTCCGAGCCTGCGCCGAACAACGTGCCTTGGGGCCCGCGCAAAACCTCTATGCGATCCAGATCGAAGGTCTTGGGCAAGGTGTCGTCCGGGTTAAAACCCAGAGCGCGCATCTGGATGGGCGTGTCGTCGATGTAGATGCCCGTCGTGCCGGCGCCGCCCGAGGAGGAGATGCCCCGAATCGAGATCGCATTTGTGCCCGTAGTGTCGATCGACACTCCGGGCGTGAAGCGCACCACGTCCTGGAAATCCTTGATGCCTTTCTGGTCGATCATCGCCTGGCTGAACGCCGTGACGCTGATGGGCACCCGGCTGATGCTTTCCTCACGGCGCGTGGCGGTAACGACGATTTCCTCGAGCGCGCCGCCGGCGGCGGCCGGTTCGACGGTGGCCGCGTCGCTCGCTATACACAGGCTTGATGCCCCGCCTGCGCCACCCACTATAAGGGTGCGTAAAAGCAACAGTCGCCAGGAAATTCGCCCATAGAAGCGCTTGGAAGTAGTGGCGAGCATGGCATCCCCGTGAGTAGTTATATGGTCAGATAACTCGGGGCGACAGTATCACCGTGCAAAAACCGGCGCAACCGCGAATCGGATAGCATGCGCAACAATGCTGGAACTCAAGAATCCCGATCTAGCCGCAGACGCTGCGGCTGTCAGAGTAGTGAAGCACGAGGTGGTGTCGGTGGAATTCGCCGCGGCGCCCGGACGGCTGCAGAGCGCGGTCGGGCTGAACCGCTATGCGGCAGGCGATGCCTTGCTGACGGGTTCGACCGGGGATCGATGGTGCGTGTCGCGACAGCGATTCGACGCGAAATATCGGGCGGTCGATGCGACTGCCGAGGGCCGCGCCGGCAGCTACCGCAATATCCCAAGCGCTCTGCTCGCGAAAGAAATGCCCGAGGCATTTACCGTCGCACGCTCGGCCGGCGGCGATGTGCTTCGCGGCGCGGCCGGCGATTGGCTGATGCAGTACGCAGCGGGCGATCACGGCATTGTCGCTGCCGCCCGGTTCGAGAGCGTGTACCGCCTGCTTTGAATGGCGCCGCGCGATCCCGCGCGGCGCGATATCGAGTGCCGGTACCTGGGCTAGTGGTGGTACGTGAACGACAGGCCCACGGTGCGCGGGCGGAACGTGAACTGCCGTTGCAGACGGCTGTTACCGTCACCCGGATCGATGCTCCAGTTGTAGTTTGTTACCGTGTGAGTATCGAACAGATTGTCGCAGAACGCCGAAATCTGCATGTCACCAAAGGTGATCCCTGCGCGCGTCGAGGCGAAGTTCGTGGGCGACAGCAGGTAGTTGGCGCTGTCGTACTGCAGGGTCCCGGCATCCTGCGACGGGGAGCGCCATCTCGGCCGGCTTTGATACTCATCGTCGAAGCGCACGAACGTTTCATGGTCCGCCACATGGAATTTGTACTCCAGTCCAACGCTCGCGGTGAACGGTGGGTTCGGCTGGCCGCTTTGGCCGGTGATGGCATCGCCGGTGTTTACGATCGGCGTGGTCTCAACTGCGGAGAGCGTCGAATCCTTGGTGTAGCGGGCCTCGGTGTAGCCGGTCGCCACTTCCAACGTGAAGGCATCGGTCAGCGCAAATTCCGCCTGGATATCGATGCCCTTGGCCGTGGCCTGGCCCAAGTTGTCGATGAAGGAAATCTGGCACACCGGCGGCACCACGGTCTGCTGAATGTTGTTCCAGCGGATGTAGTAGATGCTGCTCGCCAGCTTGATGCGGTTGTCGATGTTGTTCTTCGCTCCGATTTCGAAGCTATTCACCGAATCAGAATTGAAAGTCGCCGGGGATCTGGTTATTCCGAAGGCCGTGAAGTCGGCGGCGCAGGCCGCTTCGGGCACGGGATTGTTCGCGCCGCCCGGCCTGAATCCCTTGGCATAGCTCGCGTAGTACAGATTTCGCGGATCGTACTGATAGGAGAAGCTTGCCTTCGGCGTGAAGGAATTCTCGGCCTTGGTTACATTGACCGTTTGCGGCGACAGGAACAGCTGCGGGCCGCCGGTGAGCGTGGTGTTGGTAAATTTCAAGTGCGAATAGCGCGCACCCACCGTCAGTTTGTACTGATCGGTGAACGTATATGTGCCCTCGCCGAACCACGCAATCTGCTGATCAACGGCCTTGGTCTGCAGGAAGTAGGAATCGTTCGGGAAGCGCGCGTCGAACAGCACGGGCACGCACGTGCCGGAAGAACAGTCTTGGAACCAATTGCCGTAGCTCTGTCCGGTGGCCGCGAGACTCAGCTCATTGAGCAGCGGATCGTGAATCTGTTCAACGTAGGTCTGGCGATTGTGGGTGTAGAAAACACCCGTGGTCCAATTGAGCGCAGAGCTCGGATCGTTCGATTGCAGGCGGATTTCCTGGGTGATGTTCTGCTGTCCGTTGTCGATGGAGGCGGGCGAGCGATAGTTGAGTGCGCCGGCCGGCAGATGCAAACCGCTGCCGTCGAGCAGAGGATACGGGGTCGATGCCGGGCCGGCCACCGAGCCGTCGGGATTGAAGTTCAAGAACACGCCCGACTGATAAAATCCGAGGTTATACAGCGTGCCGTCGTAGCCGGTTTCCTCCTTGCGATGAAAATACGAGCTGTTGGCAATCAGCTTGGCGAAGCCTATGTCGGCTTCCATCTTCAGCACCGGCAATTGGAATCTATCCGGGTCCGAGCGTTGGGTCGGGTTCGCACTCACGAACCGGTTGCCGCTCGGGTCCGAGTATAGCGGCCAGTAATCCTCGGTGTCGTTGCGATAGCGATCTTGGTAGTAAAAGCTGGGGGTAATGGTGATCTTGTCGTTCGGCGTCCACACCGCCGCGACGCGAATCAGCGTGGTGTTGTCGTAGTTTGCATTCTTCTGCACGGTACCGAGCGTCACAGGATCGATGCGATCGATGTAGCCGCCGTCGCGCCGGTACCAAACCGTGACGCGCGCGCCCAATACGCCATCGATGAGCGGCGTGCCGCCGGCGACGCCGGCCTCGTAGCTCGCAGCACCGCCCTGCGTGAATGACACTTCATCGCGGCTGTATAGGCTGGTTTTCGTGGTACTCGGCTGCGTGGTGATGTAGCGCACCGTGCCGCCTTCCGAACCGGCGCCGAACAGTGTGCCTTGCGGGCCGCGCAGCACCTCTATTCGGTCCACATCGAACGCTTTCGGCAGCGTGTCATCCGGATTGAAGGCCAGCGCGCGGATTTGAATCGGCGTGTCATCGATGTAGATGCCGGTGGTGCCCGCGCCGCCGCTCGAGGAAATGCCACGGATGGAAATATTATTGGTGCCTGAATTGTCGACACTCATGCCCGGCGTAAAGCGCGCAACGTCTTGAATGTCCTTGACGCCGCGCACATCCATGGCTTCCTGGGTGAGTGCGGTGACGCTGATGGGAACTTTGCTTAAGCCCTCTTCATGGCGAGTCGCCGTCACGACGATTTCCGTCAGCGGGCCCGTGGACTCCTCTGCGGCGCTTGCCTCGGCGGCGCGCACCGCAGTCGGTGAGCCGACTGCCATGGCAAGACACAGCCCGGCGGCGGCGGCCGTCCAATCGTGGCCGATCTGCAACTCGCGACTATTACGGCGTCCCAGCATGATGCATCCCCATTTCTTGGTTTTGAACGAAGTACGCCCGTTCGGCGCGCCAAATCTCCGTGGGGTTACCATAGCGAGCCTGCGGCCGAAAGGCAATGCGGCCGTTGTCATCGCGCAACGCCGGCTGTTGTCATCACGCCACGTTTAAGTTATGGGATCATGGGGGGATGATTACGAACGCCGAACGGCCCCACGCCAAGACCTTGCACCCGCTGCGCTCGCTATTGCCGTTTCTGCGCCCCTATCGGGGCATGCTCGCGGCCGCCCTGGCCTCGTTGCTGGTGGCGTCGGTGGCCATGCTGGCACTTCCTCTGGCGCTGCGCGAGCTGATCGACTATGTCATTGCTGCCAAGAACTCCAGCGCTCTTAACCGCTATCTCATAGGATTTTTGTCGGCGTCCGTCATTTTTGGCGTGTTTGCGGCGCTGCGTTTCTATCTGGTGACCTGGTTGGGCGAACGGGTGGTGGCAGACCTGCGTTCGGCGGTTTACCGGCGCGTGGTGCGCATGGACCCTACCTTCTATGAGACCACGCGGGTGGGCGAGGTATTGTCGCGTTTGACCACCGATAGCACCTTGGTACAGGCCATCTCCGGGGTCAATTTGTCGATTATTTTGCGCTCCAGCTTGAGCCTGATCGGCGGACTCGTCATGCTGGGACTCACCAGCGCCAGACTCATGGGCATTATGCTGGTATTGATTCCGGTCGTGTTGGTGCCTCTCATCGTCATCGGCCGGCGCGTGCGCAGTTTGTCGCGCGCGTCGCAGGACCGCATTGCCGATACCAGCGGGCTCGCCGGGGAGACGTTGAACGCCATTCAGACGGTGCAGGCGTTCACCTTGGAAGAGCTGCAGAGCGAACGCTACCGCATGGCTGTGGAAGACAGCTTCGTCGTGGCGATACGCCGTACGCGCGTGCGCGCGTCGCTCACCGCATTCGGCATCATGCTGGTATTCGCAGGCATCACCTTGGTGTTGTGGCTGGGGGTGCGTCAAGTGTTCGCCGGCACCATGACCGGGGGCCAGCTCTTTCAATTCCTGTTGTATGCCGGGTTCGTCGGTAGTTCCGCTGCAGCGCTCACCGAAATGTGGGGAGAGATGCAGCGCGCCGCCGGCGCCATGGAGCGCCTCAGCGAGCTGCTGCTGGCGCGGCCGATCATCAGTGCTCCGCCGCACCCCATCGAGCTCCCGCAACGCATCGCCGGAGCGATCCGATTCGACAATGTCACGTTTCACTATCCGTCGCGGCCGGATAGCGCGGCCCTCGCCAATTTCAGCCTGGACGTGGCGCCGGGCGAGACTATTGCCTTCGTGGGTCCATCGGGCGCCGGCAAGAGCACCACCTTCCAGCTGCTGCTGCGGTTCTACGACCCCGATTCGGGTCGCGTGCTGATCGACGATGTGCGGCTGGCGGATCTGCGGCCGGAGGATGTTCGAGCTCAGATCGGCCTGGTGCCCCAGGAGACGGTGCTATTCGGCGCCAGCGCTCGGGAGAATATTCGTTACGGACGTCCGGGGGCGAGTGACGCCGAGATCGAAGCCGCCGCGGTGGCCGCCGCCGCCGACGAGTTCCTGCGCAAATTGCCGCAGGGCTATGACACATTCTTAGGTGAGCGCGGCACGCGGCTGTCCGGCGGTCAGCGCCAGCGCATCGCGCTGGCGCGCGCGATTCTCAAGGATCCGCCCATCCTGCTGCTCGATGAGGCGACCAGCTCATTGGACGCGGAATCCGAGCGCCTGGTGCAGGAGGCGCTCGAAAGGCTGATGCAGGGACGCACCACCATCATCATCGCCCATCGGCTCGCGACCGTGCTGAAGGCGGATCGCATCGTAGTGATGGACCACGGGCGCAAGATTTCCGTCGGCACCCACGCCGAATTGCTGCTGCACAGCCCGCTGTATGCACGCCT
>JAYTXS010000210.1:0-10738 GCA_043742845.1 Gammaproteobacteria bacterium | reverse complement strand
CCGGTCTCGCGCTTAAATATGTGCGCGAGCAGTTCTGTGACGCCGCTCGAATAGGCAAATACCTTGCCGGGTTCGTCCTTCATCGGCCGATCGATGACGAATTGCACCCAATCGTCTGTGGCCTCCATCAGATCCGACGGATTGTTGAGGTCGTCGTAGGGTAGGTCCTCATTCCAGTCGAATCCACTGGTCATGGTCAGCAGATCTCGCAAGGTCATGCGGCGCTTGCGCGCATCGACGTTCTTGACCTTGCTCTCGTCGAAGTAGTGCAGCACCGGAGTTGACAACGGCGACTTGAATTCGCCGCGCGTCATGGCGATGCCGATGAGCGCGGAGGTGACGGTCTTGGATACGGACTGCATGGTGTGCTGATCTGTACCGTGATAATACGGATGCCAGGCCGGATCGAAATAGTTGTAGCGCCCGGTCAAGCGTGCGTTCAGGGGTCCCTTGGTATGCGCCTCCTTGTCATAGACGGCCGCATAGTCATGCGGGTAGCGGCGGTTGAAAACGATTTCGCCGCAGCGCATGACGAGCAGGCTGTCGACCAAGGGGAGCTTTGACGAGGCGATGTCCGCGTCCAGCGCCGCGATGGGAGCGGCATCGATACTCATGGATGTGGGGGCGGCGTGCGCGGGCTCGCTGCTGCGGGCCGCGGTCGCCATGCTCGCGGCCGTTACCGAGCCCGAAGCAGCCAACGCTGCCCAGCTAACCAATACCCGAGTGACGGTAAGTCCCAAGGTGCGCTGCCGCATGTGCTTTTTCAATAGCATTCCCTCAATTAAGCCTAGACTGCTACGGCCGCTTGCAATTCTCGGGCGCGCGCAAGACCCAACTCGAACGTATCGATCACATTCTCCGCTTTGATGTGCGCAATGACGCCGCCACGTTCCAATTTGTAGCGCACATTGGGCCTGACCTCAACCAGCAGTACGACGGCGCCGTGCCGCTTGAAATCGCTGACGATCTCCTCGATGGCGAAAATGCCGGTGGCATCGACGAAAGGCACATTGCCCATGCGCAGGATAAGCGTCGTTGCCGGGCGCTGGATGTGCTGCAAGGTACGTTCGAGCTTCTCAGCCGCGCCAAAGAATACGGGACCGTCGATGTTGAAGATAACGATGCCGGTGTTCGCCGGCAAGGCTGGCGGCCCGGATTCGGACGCAACTTCCCCTTGCTGTTCGACATTGACCGAATCAGCCATGCGGCGCATGAAAAACAGCGCCGCAAGAATCACGCCCACGTTGACAGCGACGACCAGATCGACGAATACGGTCAAGAAGAAAGTCAGCAGCAAAATGCCCACGTCGACCTTCGGCGCGCCACGAATCAGGCGCGCCACGTGCGGCAATTCGCTCATGTTCCAAGCCACCACGAATAGCACGGCGGACAGACAGCACAGGGGTATCGCGGCGGCCAGCGGCCCCAACAGCAGAATCACCAGGACCAGAAACACTGAATGCACGATTCCGGCGAGCGGACTGGTGGCGCCGTTACGGATATTGGTCGCGGTGCGGGCGATGGCACCGGTGGCGGCGAAGCCGCCGAACAGCGGTACCACCATGTTGGCGATGCCCTGGCCGATGAGTTCTTGATTGGAGTCGTGACGGCTGCCGGACATGCCGTCTGCAACGACCGCGGACAGCAGCGACTCGATCGCACCCAACAATGCAATGGTAAAGGCCGGGCCAACCAGCGAGAGCACCCGCGCCAAATCCAGCGAGGGAAAGGATAGTGTGGGGAGGGTTCGGGGTATGCCGCCGAAGGCGGAGCCGATGGTTGCCACACCTTTGAATTGGAACACCGCCTGAACACAGGTCACGACGATCAAGGCGACGAGGGGAGCCGGAATGCGCCGCAGATATCGCGCGCCGACGGTCAAGATCGCGAGCGCGAGCAGCGCCAACCCCACGGTAGGCGGATTGATCGTCGGCCAGGCTTGGATGAGAGCCCAAAGCTTTTGATGGAAACGCAAACCGGAGGGACCTGGGCTGAGTCCAAAGAAATCCTTCCATTGGCCGACAAAAATAATGACAGCGATCCCGGCAGTAAAGCCGACGATGACGGGATTGGGAATGTACTTGATCACCGCGCCCAGGCGCGCGAAGCCGAATACGGTCAGGATCACGCCTGCCATGAGCGTTGCGATTTGTAGGCCGGCGATGCCGTGCTGGGCCGTGATGATGGACAACACGGCGATGAATGCGCCGGTGGGACCGGCAATCTGCACGCGCGTGCCGCCAAAAAGCGACGTCAGCAAAGCCGCGACTATCGCCGTATACAGACCTTGTTCCGGGCGGGCGCCGGAAGCTATGGCGAAGGCCATGGCCAGCGGCAGAGCGACGATGCCCACCACGACTCCCGCCAGCACATTGTTGCGGATGTGCTCTCGAGACCACAATCCCGCGGCCTTGGCCTGTATTAACGCAATCATTTCAACGGCTCCCCTACCTATTGTCGGCGCGCAAGGACTCAATATAAGGGCTTATCCGGATTCGGAGGGGATTGATCGGTAAGGCAGGCAGCGGGACTGTCTTAGCGATTTCCGGTAAGACCGATGGAGTTGACGACTTTGGCTACGCCGCTGGCCTCGAGGGCCACCGACTCGTTAGGGATGTTCCTGGTACGAAGTAGGCACTCTCCCACAGGGACAAGCGGGTTGCCTCCCTTTTTTTTTGAAGGCGGTACGGCCATGGTAACGGTAGACTTACATCGACGAGCGCCGCGCTCAGTTAAGGAGAAATCGTGAGGATATTCATGGGTTTGATGGTTGCCGCTTGCTTGGCGTCCGGATGCGTCGCCGGGAGCAACATTTCACATGCTGATGGCCCTGGGGCCACGAAACCCGACGCGCCCACCTTGTGCCGCGATGGCTCGACGCCGCCATGCAATGATCGAGGCTGATGAGGGCATTGAGCCTGATTCGGGCAGGGAGACTGATGCGTGGCTGAATAAAAAAACGGCGTGAGCCTTATAACGTACCCACGCCGCCGGGATATCGCACCGACGGGGGAGTTGGCTGGCTTGCCGGCGCGAAATTCTCCTAAACCTGGGCTTCGATCCCGTCCAAACCATCGAAGCGCTGGGTATCCTGCCAAATTAGCGAGCCTTAGGAACGGACGCTTTATATTCCACGGTGAAAATTTTCTCGCTTGACAGAAATATAATTAAGGCACGGGTTGGTCGAGCCGACAAAAGGAATGATGGCGGATTTCCGGCCGGGACGGAAATTACCAATAGACAGCAGCTTATGCTGCGGCGGATGCTACCCGCGGCTGGCGCAGGCGGTTGACGATCACATAGGCGAGAATGGCGACCACCAGCGTGATGCAGCTGACGTAGAAGTCTCTTTGCATTGCCGGCGTAAACGCCATGGCAATCAACACACCACCCATGGCGGCAATCGCCGCATAGCTCAAGTACGGGAACAACCACATGTTCACCGCAGGCGCGGGCAGACCGGCGCGTTCGCGCCGCATGCGCAGCCTGATTTGCGCGACACAAATGGTCATGTAGACGAAGACGATGACGGCGCCCGAGGAACTGACGAGAAAATCAAATACCACTTGCGGCGCCTGCGTGGCGGCGATGATGCCCAAAAAACCCGCCACCGCTCCCAGCATCACCGAGCCTACCGGCACGCGCCGAGCATTCAATTTCACCAGCGACTTCGGCGCGTCGCCGCGATCGGCTAGGATGAACATGACTCGCGAACTGACGTAGAACGCGGAATTCAAGCAGGACAGCACCGCGGTGAGAATGATGACGGTCATGATGTTGGGCGCGTACGGCACGTGCATGGTGTTGAGCGCCAGTGTGAAAGGCGATTCGCCGGAGACCACTGTATTCCACGGAGTCACCGACACGATCAAGAACAGCGAGATCACGTAAAAAACCAGGATGCGTAAGATCACCTGCGTACTCATGCGCGCGACGGCACGACCGGGCTGCGCTGATTCCGCCGCGGCGATGGTGGTGATCTCCGCGCCGGTCATGGCGAAGAACACCGTCGGTACGGCTGCCAGCACGGCAATCCAGCCCTTCGGCGTAAAGCCGCCATGTTCGACCAAATTGCCGAAGGTGGCGCCGTGCGGCGAAGTCCAGCCGAAGGCATACGAGGCCGCAATGACAATGAATACGATGATGGCGGCGACTTTGATGGAGGCAAACCAGAACTCGAACTCCGCATAGGAGCGTGCCGACATGAGATTGACGGCGGTCATGACGGACATGAGGCCGATGCCGATCTGTAGCGGCGAGAGTCCGGGCAGCCAATGGTGCAAAATCTTGGCGCCGGCAATGGCCTCCACCGGGACGACAAGAACCCAGAAGTACCAGTATAGCCATCCGATCACGAAGCCGGCTCCCTCTCCCAGCCCGGCGCGCGCGAACTCGGTGAACGAGCGCACATTGGGCAGGGCGGTGGTCATCTCTCCGAGCATGCGCATGACTAGAAGGATCAGCAAACCGCAGATCGCGTAGCTGATGAAGCTGGCGGGGCCGCCGGCGATGATGGAGGTGCTGCTGCTGACGAAAAGGCCCGCGCCGATGATTCCACCGATGGAGATCATGGTCAGGTGGCGGCCTTTGAGCGAGCGGGATAGCTCGTACTTCGGTGCGGCCGGCATAGGCGCGGCCTGCATAGGCGCGGCCTGCATAGGGGAATCCGGTTGGGTCATCATTTATCCCTTGGTCGTTGTTTGCGCCATATTAGCGCGTTAGCGCGCTTCTACGTCGATCCGTGGATCGCCCAATTTCGGCACCGTGGCCCCGCCCCACAACTGCCGCTCGCGGATCCAGGGCAGCGGATAGGCGGGGTGGGGACTGTCAAATTCGCGCGCCAGCCGATGAGCATCCCACAGCGCTTGATTGAGTTGCGCAGGCGCCTTGCAGTCTCCCGTGCGGAATATGTCTTGAATCTCATTCGCCGGCCATTCGGCTTTGCGCGCCTTTAATTCGCGCCACAGCACATCATCTGAGCCGCGCGAGGTGACCAGGATGACGGCGTCGATATCCAGATCGAACTCGCCGCCGTTATCCCTGCGCGGGATGGCGCCGGACGTGGGTCCGGTGAGATCGGGGCCGTACTTATAAAGGTAGCTCAGGCGCACCTTCCCAGGCTCGATCTTGTCGGCCCAGTGACTGGTGTATACCTTGATGCCCTTTTCGAACAGCAGGCGCTTGTTGTTGAAGGACTCCATGGTGAAGACCCCGTACTCGGCCACATCGCCGGCGTCGCAAACATAGGTGACTTCCTTGCCCTGATTGGCCATGTGCTCCGCCAGGGTTATCCCCATGAAATGCCCGTCGCCGTCGAGCACCAACACGCGCTTGCCGGGCACAGTCTTTCCGGCGGTGATTTGAAAGGGGGTAAGCACATGCGCCAGAGAATCGTCGGCGCCGGGAATCGGGCCGAAATTGGCGCTTCTCCCATCCCCGCTCCAGTGCGCGCCGGTGGCGATTACCACACGGTCCGCACCATACCGCAGAACATCATCGGCGGACATCTTGCCGACGCCAAGATGCACTTCGACGGATTTCTTGAGCTTGGCGAGTTGGATCTGCCGATACGTGATCACCCGGCCCCACTCGTTCAAGCGCGGCAGCGTGGCGACGGACTTCCAGTGACCGCCCAGCTCCTTCTGCGCTTCACGCAGGTGAACCGTATAACCACGCTCTCCCAGGATGCGCGCGCATTCCATGCCGGCGGGGCCGCCCCCCACCACCAACACAGAACAGGGCTTTACGGTCTTGGTGAATTTCTCAGGATGCCAGCCACGACGATATTCCTCGCCGATGGTCACGTTCTGAGTGCACATGATCTGGCCACCCTGCTGGAACTTGGACACGCAGATATTGCAGCCGATACACTCGCGGATGTCCTCGACCCTGCCTTCGGAGATCTTGGTGGGCAGGAACGGATCCGCGATCGAGGGACGGGCCGCGCCGATGATGTCGAGCACACCCCCGCGGATCAGTGCCACCATGTCGTCTGGGCTGGTAAGCCGGCCATTGCCGATCACGGGTATGCCCGATCCTAAGATCGACTTACCCTGCTTGATGAAGGGCGTCATCCAGCCGGCCTTGCGAAAACGCGAGGGGGCAGCATCCTCGCCCCATTCGGCATAGTCGCCGATCTTCAATGCCACCGCGTCCACGACACCCTCCTTGCGGAATAAGTCGAGCATGCGCACGCCGTCTTCGCGCGCCTCGACGCCCTCTGGGCCGTGCAGCGTGTCCATCTCGAAGCGCGTGGTAATGCCGCATCTATCGCCCAAAGCACGCTTGAGCGCGTGCAGCAGTTCGATATAGAACCGCGAGCGGTTTTCAAAGCAGCCGCCGTAATTGTCCGTGCGTCGATTGAAACGCGTCTCGAGGAATTGACTGGGCAGCGTGTCGTCACCCGCGGATACCTCGAGCAAGTCGAAGCCCGCCTGTTCGGCACGCTTGCCGGCTTCGACGTACATGTTGATCACTGTGCGGATGTCGAGCTCGTCCATTTCGCAGCCGTACACTGAGCGGGTGGCAAAGATGGGCGATAGCCACTGACTCGGCGCGCGGCCGAACTCGCGCGACTCCAGTGAGGGGGCGTTGCCGCCGCTGTACCACAGCTGAACGCCGGCAAGACTGCCGTACCGATGGGCGATTTCGCACATGTAGCTTAGATTGGCAACGTCACCCTGGTCCCAGATGCGCGCGGAGATGTAGGGGTACTCGTCGGATTCCGGATGGATGGAGCAGTATTCGGTGAATACTGCGCCCCAGCCTCCCTCGGCCTTCATGCCGCGCAAGTGCGCTTGGGCGCCCGGCCGTTCGCTGCCCGGTCCAGCACAGTGCGAGGTCTGCCAGAATCGATTGCGAAGCGTCTTGGGGCCAATTTGAATCGGCTCGAACAACACATCGTGTTTGGAGTCGCGAGACATAGTATTTTCCTTTACGAGTATCGCCAGCCATTTGCCGGAGAATCAACATGACATTTGCCGGAAAAGTCGTTTTGGTCACAGGATCGACCACCGGAATCGGCGAAGCCTGCGCGCATGCCTTTGCCGAGTCCGGCGCAAAGGTCATGGTGTCGGGCCGCCACGAGCAGCGCGGCCGCGCCGTCACCGCCGCCATCCGCGCCGCGGGCGGCAGCGCGGAATTCGCGGCCGTGGATCTGCGCGCCGCAGGCGCCTGCGAGCGCTTGGTCGGCGACACGATCCAGCGCCTCGGCGGCCTGGACGTGCTGGTCAACAATGCCGGCATTCTGTATACGGCCGATGCGCAGGGCACCAGCGATGAACAGTGGCTCGACACGATGGCGGTGAACGTCAATGCCTTGTTCTACCTGAGCCGTGCCGCCGTTGGGCACATGAAGGCGGCCGGTAAGGGAGCCATCGTGAACGTAGCATCGGAGTGGGGTCTCAATGGCGAAGCCAAGCACGTCGCCTATTGCGCCAGCAAAGGAGCCGTGATTCAAATCACCCGTTGCATGGCGCTGGATCATGCGCGCGACAATATCCGCGTCAATGCCGTGTGCCCCGGCGAGATTCATACGCGAATGGTCGATGATATTCTCGCCAAACGCGGCGGCGACCTTGCGCAGAATATTCGGCAACTGGCGTCGGGCATCCCGATGGGGCGCCTGGCGCATCCCACTGAAGTCGCGCGCTGTGTGCATTTTCTGGCATCTGATCTCGCGAGCTATGTCACGGGTACCCATTTGAGCGTCGATGGCGGCAATGACGCCACCGCAGGGCCATACCCATAACTTCTCTCTAAGACTGCTTCGCTGCGGGCGCCAGCCGATAGGCGTCGCCCTCAGGCGCCACCCCGCGTTGGTACGGCTTTGCGGCGATCATATAAAACCCACCCAGCACCACCACCCCGACCGTGGTCACGAGCATGGAATAATTGCTGTACCACGGATCGTTCGGACTGCGGGGCCAGAGGATATTGATGATGGCGCTGACGCCGTAGGCCAGCGCAATCAAGTTGATGCACCAGCCCCAGGCGCCCAGCGTGAATGGGCCTGCTGGTCTCCAGCCCTTGTACCTGGCGATCAGGGCGGCCAGCACGATCATCTGGAAGGAGATATAAATTCCGACCGCGGCGAAGCTGATGATGATGGTGATGGCATCTTGCAGCCACAGTGCCGAGAGCGCGATCACGGCCGGTATGGCCCCAATCACAATCAATGCCGTTGCCGGAACATGATGGCCGGGCGACATTCGGCTCAAGTACTTGCTGCCGAAAATCATCTGGTCGCGGGCGTAGGCGAAAATCAAGCGGCTGGCGGCGGCTTGCAAACTCAACAAGCAGGAAATAAAGGACACCAGCACTACCACGATGACAGCGCGAAAACCTGTTTCACCCATGGCGGAGCGCAGCAGAGTGACGATGGGGTCCTTGTCGGCGCCCGACATCACGGCACCGATGTCGGGGATGGACAGTACGAAGGCGAGGCAAACCCAGGTGGCAGCGGCGCCGCCGATGTAAATCGTCATGCGCATGGCCTTGGGAATCATGCGGCTGGCATTGGGTGTCTCCTCGGCGACGTCGCCGCAGGCCTCAAAGCCGTAGTAGCAAAACATGGCGGCAAGCGAGGAGGTGAGGAACGCCGGCCAGTAACTGCCATGGGTATGCACGAAGCTCGTGTCCACCAAGATCTTCAGCGGATAGTGGCGGGCGAAAAGCAATAGATACCCGCCGACCACGATGGCGCCGACCAATTCACAGACGAAGCCGAACATGGCCACCCGGGCCAGCAGTCGAGTGCCGCTCAAATTCAGGACCGTTGTGATGACGATGAGCACCATCGCGATGAGGGTGGTCGCAACAGGAGTGCTATCGACGCCGAACAATTGCGCGAGAAATGGTGCGATTCCGGTCGCCACGCCGGCCATGGTGCAGCATAGGGCCCAGGCGTAAATCCAGCCCGCCATCCACGCCCAACGCTTGCCCATGAGGCGCCGCGCCCACGGGTACAGGCCGCCGGAAATCGGGAACTGCGAGACGATCTCGCCGAACACCAGGCTTACCGTGAATTGACCCAATCCAACGAGAAGGTAGGTCCACCACATCGGCGGACCGCCCGCGATGAAGGCGCTGGTGAATATGGTGTACACCCCGACCACGGGTGACAAGTAGGTAAAACCCAAGGAGAAGTTCTCCCACTTGGACATGGTGCGGTCAAAGTGGGACACATACCCCAAGGCTTTCAATTGCTCGGCGTCTTGGTCTACGCCCGCGGTAGAATTATAGGTCACCTATTGGTCTCCCTCAAATGCTGCTCTGCGAACCGCCGGCGAGGCAGCGAATCTTTATCATCGCACGAAACTCGGGGGGCTCATGCCCCCCCCGAATTTCGCACTGTTGGCGCTTAGAACTTGTATTGGAAGTCTAGGCCGAGCGTGCGCGGCTGATTGGTCGATACCCGTGTGATGGCGTAAGTCTGCCACGCGAACACGGTGTTGTTGATGGTCAGCTTCGCTTCCTTGTTGGTGAGGTTGGTTCCGAAGAAGTAAGCTCCCCATGGGCCGCTGCTCACACCCATACGCATATCCAATAAATTGTACGACGGCAGAATTTGCGGATAAGCGGCTTGGTCCCGCACCGGACCGACCAGTGAACTCGACACGCTGAACAGGCCGTTCATGCTATCCGTGATCGCCGGCTGGTAATTCAGCCCCAGAGTCGCGGTGTACTTTGGCACGGAGAGGATGCGTGTTCCGGGTGCGATGCCGGCTGCGATGGCATTCGGCGACGGATCGTTGATGACGGCATGGCTGTAGGTACCCGCGAAGTCCAACGTCAGTGCCGGGGCAACCAGGGCCGAGGCCTCGACCTCGGGGCCGTAAGACTGGGCATTCCCCGCGTTGGTATTGTAGGGGTAGCCGCAGGTGAGCGAAATGACCTGCTGGATGTTGGTCCACTTGATGTAGTAAATGTCCGCATTGAGCATGAAGCGGCGATCGTCAAACTTAGCCTTCTCGCCGACCTCGAAGCTCAACACAGAATCAGGCGTGAAACTCGGTTGCGAGGATACGGTGACCGCGCCGGCATTGCAGTTGTAAGCAAAGGGATTGACCGCAAGCACAGCGGCGCTCGGCAACGGAATGGGCAAGTTGAATCCGCCGGGCCGAGACCCCTTGGCGATGGTGCCGTATACCGTCAGTTCCGGTGTCGGCTCATACGCCAGGTTCACCTTCGGCAGCACGGCATTGCCGCTGGCGCTCTGGTCAAGGATGGTGTGGTCCTGGTTCACGGACGCCGTGCCCAGACCGGCCTGATCGGCATGATTCTTGATCTGGAAGTGAAAGAAACGTATTCCAGCGGTCAATTTCAGGGCATCCGTAAATTTATACGTGCCCTCGCCGAAAATGGCGCTTTGTTTCAGCACATCCGGATTGTTGTCGTTGAAAACCACGCCGTTCGGGTTGGATGCCTGTGCGCTGGGGTAGGGGGTCTGCGTGGGGTCCGGATACCGCAGAACGCTATTGGCGGGAAACACGGCGCTGGCCGGGCAGTAGCCGGCCACCGGAAACGATGCATAACCGCAGGTCAAGGCGGTTGCGAATCCGGGTGCCTGATTATGCGTGATGTATCCCGAGTCGAGCTTGGCGAAGTAGAGGCCGCCGACCCATTGCAGGCGGCCAGTGCCGTTCGATGTCAGGCGCAATTCTTCCGCGAACTGCGAGGTTGGATCGTCTTCCACGTAGAGATTTTGGATGAAATTCGGAACGTACACACCGTTGAC
>JAYTXS010000209.1:0-12302 GCA_043742845.1 Gammaproteobacteria bacterium | reverse complement strand
TCGGTCGCGCCAGGGCGTGCGCAGGTGCGACTCAGTAACGCGCCGTTATCCCGCCAATTTCTCGAAGGCCTTGGCGAAGCCCATCCAAGTCTGCGTTGCCGCGAAGGGCACGGTGAGGACTTGCTGTGCCAGCAGGACGGCGCCGCCAATGACATACACAGAGTGCGGCTTGCCGCGAGTTCGCCAGTCGTGAAGCATGGCGGCGATGAGCAGAAGGTCGGCGACCAGCGCGGGAGGCAGGGACACGAAGGGGGGCGGCGGCCCCGGCGGTGCGCCGCCAGCGAACAATGTGAGAAATACTCGAGCAATAGCCGGCGTCATCATTCCGATCATCAGCAGCAACATCAGCCGCTTGTGCACCTGGGGTCGGCGAATGTTGACGATTGCCAAAGTAAATAGGGTGACCAGCAACGGCCATGCGCATAGGGTGACGGCCGCGAAGCGGCGCGCAGCATCGCCAAAACCCAGGGCCTCGTCCCGCTTGAGCACAGCCTCTACACCCACCAATATGGAGAAGGCAAGAACGCTGAACAGCGAAATTCCGGCCAAACCCCAGGACCGGTGGTCAAGAGTGCGGCCCTTGGCAACCAGCGCCGTCTGAGCAAGGAAAAAGCAGGTCCAAGTAAACATCAACATTCCGTGGATGTGCACGATGGGAGGGGCGTGAAAGGTCCCCGCGGCCACCGGGGCCCAATAGGTCGGACTGAATCCGCCAAACGCGATCAGCACAAAAGCGCCGGCCATCCACAGATAAAAATAGCGGCCTTCCGATCGCAGTCCCGATTCCAGGGCAACGGTTACATTCATTGTTGTTCTCCAGCAGGGCCTACTCGGATCGAGAATAGCACGTACAGGGGCCTGCCACCGAGTGCGCGTCGCAGTTATTGTCGGGCGGCGCGTGCGTATCCGACGTGGCGCAGTGCGTCTGGCAGCGACTCATGGGCCGCGGCAACTTCCGGTAGCACGCCGTAGTGCTCGACGAACTCGGGGGGAAATCGGCAGGGCTTGCCCGTGTCGAGGTTCAGGCAGAAGAACTCTATCTCCGCATCGAGAACGCGCTTGCCATCAGCGACGCGCGCGATCTCGAAGCGACGACTGCATCTTAAGCGGCCGTCGCTGGCAATAATCCAGGTGGCTATCAGCAGATCATCGCCGACAATCGCCGCCTCGAGGTAATCGACTCGGGTATGGCGTATCGCCATGCCGCGCCGAAGTTCAAGGCAGCGCTCGAGCGGCAGACCGAGCTTTGCGGAATGTGCCCACGCGATGCGGTCCAGCCATTGCAGGTACACGGTGTTATTAACGTGTGCATACTCGTCGATTTCGTGCTGCACGACCCGGTGCATGGCCGTGAAAGCCAACGGCAGGCGCAGATTAGGCCCGGTCACTTCAATCAGCCTGCCACCGATCAGCTAACCTGCGAATATGCATTGGCAATGGCTCCTAAAACTTCCTATTCGTGTGGGGCGCATAATAACGCGGCGGCGTGCGTATCGTCGCCGAAGTCGGAATTGTCTGCTACGTTGAGGGAGTGAACCAGCACAGCCGCCCAGCCCTCATCTCCTGCCCGCATCGGCCTCCTTGTGCCGGATGTCCGCGATTTGGCGAGCCCGGCATCGGTGCCGCCGCGTACGCTTCGCTCACCCACTTGGCGCGCAGCCATGGACTGCCCGAGGTCCGGGTGATCTCCGGAAAAAACGCGGGCTTTCGCCTGCGCGCGCGACTCGCCATTCGTGGGCGCTTGGGCTCGCCCAAGATCGGACTGTTCGAGATGGGCACGCATCGCGTGGTTCATATTCCGAATTGCATCGTGCAGCATCCGCTCATCAACCGAGTCGCGTCCGTCGTTCGGCGCGCCCTGGTCGAAGCTCGCGTCACCTGCTACTCAGACATTGCCCATTTGGGCCTTGCACGCTTCTTGCAGGTGGCAGTGGAGCGCGAGTCGCAAACCGCGCAAGTGGTACTCGTCGCGAACAGCGGTGAGCTTGAGCCTCTGGCAGCGTGTTTGGAATTAATCCGCGAGCGTCTGGGACCGCAGTTGCATAGCCTGTGGTTCAACCCCAACCTCGAGCATACCAACAGCATCCTGGGGCCTGAATTTCAACTTTATTTCGGACCTTCGAGCGTGATCGAGCATTTTGGTGGCGCGACGGTGCACTATCCCCCGGGCGCATTCGGTCAGAATAATCTCGACATCGCACAGCTTATTATCGACCATGTGCGCACTGAAATCCCCCACGGCGCTGCAGTCGCCGAATTCTATGCCGGCGTAGGCGCTATCGGCCTATCGGTGTTGGATCGCGTCTCTCAGATCCGCATGAACGAAGTCAGCCCACATTCGCTTCACGGGCTGGAACTCGGGATAGCTGCGCTCGATCCTGTGGATCAGGCCAAAATCACCGTCGCGCCGGGTTCCGCCGCTGCTGCGCGGATGACCGCAGACGGCGCGCAGGTGGTGATCGCCGACCCGCCCCGCAAGGGCTTGGACCTGGAGCTTACGCAACATCTCAGTGAGCATCCGCCCGAGCGATTCGTGTATGTAAGCTGCGGGCTGGACTCTTTTCTCAACGACACGGCGCTGCTCACCGCACGGGGTCGCTTACGCTTGACCGCGCTTACCGCCTTCAATCTCCTGCCGTTCACCGACCATGTGGAGACCGTCGCTCGTTTCGAGCGCTGCTAAGTCTTCAACGCGCAAGAGCGGCGCCGCTTAAGCGGGCGATGGCGCCCAAGGTGGTTTGAGCTGCGTTCAAGCCGAGGCGAAAGTCCGCATCGCCATAGGTGGCATACAGGTCGCTGGGCTGATGCCATTGTGGATCCCAGCCGGCGCCTATCTCGCGTCCGCGCTCGTTCTCACGCAGGCTGATGGCCGGTGTCAAATCCATGAAAGGGGTGCTATCCGTGTTGGTCATGTGTGGCCCAACGGTGGCCGGGTAGTCGGCGGCGTACGCTTCGTTCGCGCAATAGAACGCCCATGCCAGTTTCTGTGCGCCCTCGGCCGCCTTGGCGAGTTGCTGAAATTCTATGTTCACATCTGCTTCCGGCCGCTGCTGCTTCGCCATGCTGCCATCCGGATGCGGCATGCCATGATCGAAAAGCATCATGTCGTGCTGAACCATGCCCAGCCACTTCGGCTCCGGGTAGCGGCCCGACCCGGCCGGATCTTCTTTGCCCTGAAGCGCTGCTCGTTGCGACACGTAGGCCCAGGCGCCGTTGAGGCCGGTCTCCTCGTTGTTCCACAGCGCGAAACGGATCGACCGCTCCGTCTTAACGTCAAGAGCCGATAGGATGCGAGCCAGTTCCATCACAAGAGCTGTGCCGGAGCCGTCGTCATTGGCCGCTTCACCCCAGCCGTGACCGTCCATATGGGCGCCGACGATGTACATTTCCTCGGGGTGCGTGGTGCCCACCTTGGTGCAATACACCTCCTCTCGCGCACCGGCCGCGCTGGGTTGGGAATTGAGTGCGCGCAGTTTCTCATCGGGTTGCAGCATGGAATCTTCATTGACGCCTGTCTTCGCTTGCACGCCACGATAGCGCGAGCCGCCCACCGACATGTCAGGGCTGTGCGCAACCGGCGGCCCGCTGGGGCGGACAGTGTCGCTCGGGGAATAGGTGTACTTGATCCGCGAGATATTCGAACAACCGTAGCTCTTGAGCTGGGCTTCGATCCAATCTACTGCCGCACGGTTTCGATCCGTACCCTGGCGGCGGTCGCCGAATCGCGTCAGTCCCTTGATGGTCGCCTTGTACTTCTCGAGGTCCAAGCGCCCCACCAAGGTTTTGAGCGGATCCGCCGGCCCGCCCTGCGATTCAGCGGCAGCACGCGCTGAGGTGTTTGCCATGATGGCCACTGCCCACATGACTATTGCTATCGGCGCGATTGATCGGCGCATGAATACTCCTGTTGAGGCCACACGGTCGACTACTCTATCTTTTCGCCGTGCAGAGAGATATCCAAGCCTTCTCGTTCCTGTTCTTCGGTGACGCGCAATCCGATTGTCATGTCGATCAACTTCAGCAGGATGAAGCTGACGGCAAAGCCGTAAATCACTGTGGTTCCCACGGCCCACAGCTGCGTGACTAAGGAACCATCCGCGCCACTGATTTCCTTGCTGGCGAAGACGCCCGTCAGCAAGGCGCCGATGATGCCGCCGACCCCATGCACGCCGAACGCGTCGAGCGAATCGTCGTAACCGAGCGCACTTTTGAGCGAGGTGGCCGCAAACAGGCAGCCGATCCCGGCAACCAAGCCAATGACCACGGCCGCGGTCGGTCCGACGAACCCCGAGGCAGGCGTAATCGCCACCAGGCCCGCGACCGCGCCTGAGGCGATGCCGAGCACACTGGGCTTACCCTTGGATATCCATTCGGCAAACATCCACGCCACGGCGGCAGCGGCCGTGGCGATCTGCGTGGCAACCATGGCCATCCCGGCGCGTCCATCGGCGGCGCCCGCGGACCCGGCATTGAACCCAAACCAGCCCACCCATAACAGAGACGCCCCGATGAGGGTTAAGGTGAGATTGTGCGGCGGCATTGCCTCCCTACCATAACCGACGCGTTTACCGAGTACGATGCAGCAGGCCAACGCCGCAATACCTGCGTTGATGTGCACGACGGTGCCGCCGGCGTAGTCCAGAACACCCTTTTCAGCAAGCCAACCGGAGGGTTCCCAGACCCAGTGAGCGATAGGGCAATACACCAGTAGCGACCAAGACGCCATGAATAGCAGCATGGCCGAGAATTTCATGCGATCGGCGAACGCGCCGGCAATCAGCGCCGGTGTGATGATTGCAAACGTAAGCTGGAACATCGCATAGACGGTTTCCGGGATTGTCAGTGCCAGGTGCGACACGGTTAGCATGTTCGCGTCCTTCATCACGGTCATGCCGTTCAAGAACAGGCGCGAGGTTCCTCCCACCCAGTAAGGGCTGCTGCCGGGAGTAAACGCCCACGAGTAGCCTATGAACCACCACAGCAGCGTTACAACGCAGGTGATGGCGAAGCTCTGCATCAATGTAGCCAGCACATTCTTCTTGCGCACCATGCCGCCGTAAAAAAGCGCCAGTCCCGGAATCGTCATCATCAGCACCAGCGCCGTGGAAGTGAGCATCCAGGCGGTATCGCCCGCATTGATCTTGTCGGTGCCGACCAGCACCGGTCTCGAGGGTGCAGCTGCAGCCGCCGCGGGCCCGGCTGAAGGCGCAGCGGTGGACGCGTCGTCCGCCCAGGCTGCAGGGATAGGCAATGCCAGCAAACCAAGAACCAGCAATCGAGCCATGGTCATCAAAGCGAATCTCCGCGTTGTTCTAAATTGCATCGGCGTCCGCTCACCTAGGCAGCATCTGCTGTGCCAAGGTAGGTTACTAAAGCAAAATCAGTGAGTTGAATAATTCTTGTAGGCGGACTCGCGCACAATCCCGGTGCGTTGAAGTTCGAAAGGGCACCGAATGTGTGCGCTTGAACCGTCGGTATATCCCTACAAGTACATGCGGCGGATCATCTATTAACGAGAGGACTCGAGAAACGCACTATTGCACCGAGCGCGGAACCCCCGCGTGCGTTGTCAAGGTCATGTCAATCGGGCGGCGTCGTGATAGCACAAGCAATAAAGGTTCTAATCGTTGAGGATTCCTCGGTGTTGGCGCAGAGCATTTCGGACTTGATCACCGAAATTCCTGAGATAGACGTGATCGGCGTGACCGACTCTGAGGCGCTGGCCCTCGCGGCCATTGCAAGGCGGCGGGTGGATGTCGTTCTGCTCGACTTACATCTGAAGCAGGGCACCGGTTTCGGGCTATTGCGTGCACTGGCGTCCATGGAAACCAAACCCTGCGTGGTCGTCCTGACAAATCACCACTCGGATCAGTACGCGCGAGACGCCGTGGCGCTCGGCGCTCGTTATTTCTTGGACAAGGCCAACGATTTCGATCGATTACCAAAGATCTTACGGGAAATTGCGCGAAATACTGAAAACGTCGGTCCTCGCTCGGGGCGATTGCAGTAATGCCGCTGACGATTGGTGTAGGACCCGCGCTACACGTTCAGCAGCCGGTTGCGGACAGAAGGTGGGCATTGCCGGCGCTATGCGGCTACTACGATCGTGACCACCATCGCTACTATCGCGAACACGTCTGGCATGAGTGCGGTGAGCGCGATAATTACTGTCGATGAGATGAGCGCCGCCGATGAGAGGTCCTTCAGTGTCGGTCGCGCGGATTGTTAACGCGCGACCGACACCGCTGCGCTGGCGGGGCTGATCGATGCTCAAACAACGCCCAACAGCTCAAAGAGTGGGCGTCGGCGAGTCCTTGGGGCGAGAAGCATCAGACTTTTTGCTTGCGCCACCCGCGGCGTGGATTAGTTGTGTCGCCCTCTCCGCACCGTCGAGTGCAATTTCCGGGCTGTAAGCACTAATCGTAAATCGAGTCACCAGGCGATCCTCGCGCAAAGCTCCTCCATTGGCGGTGATGTGGTCCTCCGTCAGGATTGCCACTCCGCAGCGCTCCATCACCCACTTCAAGTCCTCTGCGCCACGTTTCAGAGCAAGATTCTCCCGAGCCATGGACGCACCATTGAGGCCACCGATACCTCCCAGTGTATTGCGCCGGTTGCACGGATCGCCGACTTGCAGGTAGCCGCTGCTCTGAATCCGCCAGGTCGGCGATTGCGGCAGATCATTCAGAGCGAAACCGCCATATTTTTTAACGAGACCATTCTCGAGCACGACTTCGCGAACGGCGTTGCTCGGGGAATATCCTATGGTGTGAACAATACCCATCACCCGCTCCTTGCCCGGCACCGGTGTGAACATGACTTCGAGCGCTTCCCCATCGACCTGGTAGTTATCCGCGCTCGTAGAAGAGGGGGGAGGGGTCCACGCAGCAATGACATTGACAAAGCGGCCATTGGCGAGCGGTTGCATCGCGCCCTTGGCTGAATCCAAGTAACTTAGGGTTTCTGCCGACTCATTGTAGTCGAGCAATTTCTTCGACTTGAACACAGCGCGAACTTCGTCAGGCGACATGCCCAGCCTTATTCCGACAACATCGATCTGTGTGGGCGATAGGGCTACCCTATCTGCGGCGGCGGCAACGGCAGGTGCTGCAATCGAGGTAGCGACTATCGCGTTCGGCTTGGGCGCTTCCAGCGGCGGCTGCGGCGCAGAAGGCACACTGGCAGTCACGGGGGCGCCATTGAAAATGTATCCCGTGGTTACCAGCAGTCCGGCCTGTTCGGCCTTGGTGCAGCTGTACATCGAAACAGAACTGTTTTTCACAGCGACCATGCCATCGCGACGCGGATCCAAGTCGCCCAGCACACCATTGGGCTCTCGACGGCCCGTCTTGGTGCTGATCAAGCAGTAGTAGCGGTGCAGATTCGGTGGCTCGCCCAGTTCGAAGTGACCGCGCACGACGTCATGCTCGATATCCTGGTTAAGGGACTGCTTGACGGATGAGAAGATACTGTCCTGCGGAATCGTCTTTGGCGCCCCCGCATCCGTGGCGAGCGGCGTGTCGGCCGCCGCGGCGAGGCGCCCGCCGAAGATCATGACCGCAGTCAGCGCCGACGCGCTGCAAATTATCTGTCGCAGAGTGTTCATATGATCCCCCGCAAGGCTGGATATTATTGGCCGCTTTTTTGTAGCAGAATCATAGCAAAGTCTGATACGCGGCGCCGTTTAGGCAGTCCTTTGCCCGGCCACGGCCCATTTGACTGACCCTCACCAGGATCGGACCGTGTATTCTTGAGGAGGAATTCATGCGCACATCGACGACGACTGCGGGTGAGGGAATTTGGCGACGGGTGCGGCCGTCCTACAAATTGCGGGGAACCAGTCCGATGGGCGAAGCCGGACGAATCAGGGATAGTGTGCCGCTAAGAGGCAAAGAGAATAGGGCATGTGGAAAAAACCAACTCTAGTGAATCTACGCAAGGACCACCATGTCGGCCGGTGGCATGCCGTATCCGTTACTACGGGTACATTGTGTTGTGAATCGGCGCGCGGCATGATTGGGCGTCGGTTTCTTGCGGCCGATGCGCCGCGCATTCCGCTTCCCGCGTGTACGGCAACGGAGGCGTGCTCCTGCACCTACAGACATTATGAAGACCGGCGGGGTTCACCGCGGCGCAAGGAAGATAAATCGGGGATCCCGGGCCGCAATCCCCAGGGAATTGAACGACGCACGGTACAGTCTCGCCGCGAGGAAGATTAAGCAGACTTCTTCTTGCTTTTCTTCTTTGTCGCTTTCGTCTTCTTCAATTTGAGTTTCTCGGGATGTTGTAAGAGGTCTCGGTATTTATCCAGAATCTCGACCGCATTCTTCAGCAGCCCCTTGAGTTTCTTGTTCTCTTTTTTTAACTTGCTCAATTCGCTCATTGGACACTATCTCCGTTTGGGTTGCAAACACTTGCGCCATCCTACCGAAGCTCTCGGCTCGCGCTAGACAGGTGAGCAAGAGTGTATGCCAGCGACGCTGCGGTGGCGATTGCGAGCCACGGGTGGTCGTGTACATAGTGGAAAAGCGAGGCGGGTATGCGCGTCACTTTCACGCGACGTGATCGATCAAGGTTTGAGGCACTTCCCTCGGCTCGCACGATACAGACGTCTACCCGGTCACGAAGTAATTGCACCTCCGGATTTTTGCTATCGCGTAGTTTTGACACAAGTTCCTTCGCGTCATGCATCAAGCGTCCAACCTGTTTTTCGTAACTCATATGATGTTGTCCATGCCCTAAAAGCCCCAGCCACGACGGTTAGAGGCGAATAAATTGCCCGCGATGAATCCGATAATGCCGGCGGCTGCGGCCGCGGCTCCGAGAGCCACCCAGGGGGAGTCGTGAATGGTGTCGTTGGCCAGCACTGCATAGTTTTTAAGCGACGATTCTGCTTCCGCGCCTGCTCGAGCCACCGATTTTCTGGTCTGTTCCAAGCCCTTACCTAACCGCGCTCGCAGCTCGCGCACCTCGGGAGTGAGGTCACTGCCGAGCTTACCGAGTAACTCTTCCACGTCGTTGCTTAAATTGGCAAGGATTTGCGATTTGCTCATGATTAACTCCCATCGTTGTCACACTAATTACACAAAGTATGGCTTGTCGCTTCACAGCTCACGGTAGGTGGCGGCAGGGTTACGCTGTCAGATAGAACTCACAGGCGCGCATCGGGGGTTTTGGGAGCAATTAATGCGGCGCAATCCGCGTCCTTTGCGAGCCCGGAATCGACGAAAGCGAGCGCCGTTGCGAGCGGAGTCAGGAAGATTCCCAGGGCTATAGCCTCAGCGGTCTGCGCGACTGCATTTCGCAACTGAATCCCCGGTGTGGGGTGAGAGAGAGTCCCGCGCACCAGCACCGGCGCGCGCAGACGCATCAATCGAACGCCTTTGGGATGCCCATGCAGCTCCAAATCGACCGCCTCAGAATCGAGATGTACCGCTCCGCCGCCCGTGATCAGCACGGAGTCGGTATCGAGGACCAAACTCTGGGCTTTGAGCGTGCCTTCGTCGGCGCGAAAGCTGGCCACTGCGCAATGCACAGCGGTCTGACGTTCACTTTTGGCGAGCAAAAGTCCCAGGCCGCGAAGGTCAATGCCCGTAAGTTCCGCGAGCGCTAGGCGCAGAGATCCGTGCGGGAGTACCGCCGTCACCGTGCCGTTTGAGCTTGCAGCCACTTGATGGATGGAACTGCCATGGCCTTTGATGGTGACTCGCACTCGCAGCAGGCCCTCGATGGGTGGTTCGGCTGAACCCTTGTTGAAGAGCTCAGCAAGTTGCAGGTCCGTGATCTTCAGATCGGCGCTCGCCGCCGGGGTGTCTGTCGTGGCATCGAGCCTCGCCTGCGCGGTAAACTTGCCCTCTAGCACGTTGCCGGTCAGCGGAGCGACGATGAGAACGCCTTTGTCGATGACTAACTTGGCGGCGACCGCCTCCAGCGACAGGTGGGAGCCCTCGAGGCGGCGCACATGGATATTCACCTCGCCGTCGCCGTGGCGTATGGTGCTGGGCGTTAGGCGGGCATCGGACAGCAATAGGGGCGGATTGGCAGTGTCGGTTGCACGGGTCGCCGCCCGTACGCCGATATCGGCCAAACGCAGTAGTTGAGAATTCACCTCGGCGTGGAAATTCGGGCGCCCTTCGGTGATTTCGATCGATACACTGCCGCGCAGGTCGCTTTTACCGGACGTCATGGCGAGATCGTTGAACTGAGAAATCCGGCCGCGACGCGCAAAGTTGCCTGTCACCCGGTAACTGCCGGTGTGCACTAAGCTCACGCCCGTCAGGAAGTGAAGGTCTTCCAAGTCGTCGCCCACCGCTTCGAAAGCGGTGTCGAGTTCGGTGAAATCGAAGGGCTTCGGCAGGAACCCATTGCCAGTGAGGCGAGAGTCGCTCGACCTTTCGACGAACGTGAAATGATAGGGCGTTGCGCGATTGGCGGTGGCCAGCGGAGCGCCATCGATTTCGAAGCTGGCGGACCTGCCGTTCAGCTGTCCTTGCCCTTCAATTCGCAACGACCGCAGCACACCCACGGGTTGCCCATCGTAGGCGGAGACGGTACCTTGAAATTGCAGATGACGGCGCGCGTCGTCGAACTCGATGTGGGCATTGCGCATGGAGAAGCGGCGGATGATGGGCAGACCCCCGCTGCCGCGAATGCCGGGCGGATTGCGCCGCCAGTTCGAATGGCCCTCGGCATCGCGCGCCAGATGCAGAGTGGCTCTCTCCAACTCGAGATTCTCAACCGCGAACGACTGACCAAACCAAGGGATTGCCATGACCAGCGTGAATTTGCCGATCTCTGCCGTGGTTCCAGAAGGCATCCACGCGGGATTGCCTATGGTGAGGCGTTCGGCAATCACGGACGGATGAAGGGAGAGAACTCGTACCTTAAGAGTACCGTCGATCGCTAGGGGTCTTCCCGAAACCGAGACGAAGTAACGCACCAGGAGCCCACGAAAGTGTCCTGATTCCAGGGCTACGCCAATCGCGGCAAGCACCAACATCATTAATACGACAATGCCGAGAGCGCTGAGCAGCACTCGGCGAATCAGTAATGCCCCCCCGATGGCCAGTTTAGGCACGAACCTACCTCCTTTCGTACCCGCGGGCCCTTTCACCGAAAGGCAAAGGTGGTGCGCTCAAAGTTAGCCGGAAAGTTGCCACTGATCATGACGGCCGCCTGTAGGACTGCTGATACAACGAATGTCGGATATGCTCCATTCCCATGAGCGGTCTTCGATTGACCTGTGGAGGAGGCGGATAAAATGAGCACGGTTCTGGTGACGGGAGGGTCGGGCTTCATCGGCAGCCATTGCATCCTGCGCTTGCTCGCGGCGGGACATCAAGTGCGCACGACGGTTCGCAGCGTTGGCAGGGAGGCCGACGTGCGTGCCATGCTGAAGCAGGGCGGCGCCGAACCGGGCGCTGGATTGTGTTTTTTCACGGCCGATCTGGAAAACGACGCGGGCTGGCCGCTGGCGGTTGCCGGCTGCGACTACGTGCTGCACGTCGCTTCGCCTTTTCCGCTCGGTGTACCGCAACACGAAGATGACCTCATCGTGCCGGCGCGTGAAGGCACCCTGCGGGTGCTGCGCGCCTCGCGTGACGCCCGCGTCAAGCGCGTGGTACTGACGTCGTCTTTCGCCGCGATCGGTTATGGCCACGGCCCTCAAGCATCACCCTTCGATGAGTCAAGCTGGACAAATATGCGTGCGGCGGGACTCGCACCATACGTCAAGTCGAAGACTCTGGCCGAACGCGCTGCGTGGGACTTTATCGCTGCTGAAGGCGGTACGCTCGAACTTTCCGTCATCAACCCAGTGGCGGTGTTCGGACCCGTGCTAGGGGGTGACTTATCTACGTCCGTTCTCATGCTCAAGCGCATGATGGAAGGGCGTATTCCCGCTGCCCCGCGGCTGTATTTTGGTGTCGTCGATGTGCGCGACGTCGCCGAGTTGCATCTTATCGCCATGACGAAGGCAGACGCCAAAGGCCAGCGCTTTCTCGCGGTTGCCGGTGAGTCCATGTCCATACTCGACATCGCCCAGGTGTTGAGGCGTCGCATGCGCGGTGCCGGCACGAAGGTGCCCACGCTGCGACTGCCCAATTGGCTGATGCACGTGGCCGCGCTATTCAGTCCTACGGCGCGGCAGATGTTGCCCGAACTCGGCAAAGTGAAAAACTCATCCAATGACAAGGCTAGGCGCGTGCTGGGCTGGTTGCCGCGTTCCAACGAGGAATGCATCGTCGCAGCGGCAGAAAGCTTGCTTCAGCTGCACCTGGTGAAGGGGATTTAAGTGCTTGCTC
>JAYTXS010000208.1:0-3186 GCA_043742845.1 Gammaproteobacteria bacterium | reverse complement strand
ATGTGCAGAGTTTGCGAGCTGATGTCGGTCATGCCGGAATCGTCACTGATCTTCAGGCGCCGAAGCCGCTGGCCTTGCGCATCTTGCCGGTGTTGCCGGTGTCACCCGCGTTCGCGTTCTGGCTCAAGGCCGGCAAATGCGGCGAGGCACCGCCTGCGGTTATCGTCCCGCCGCCATAGTCAGGCAGCCGAAATCCCGCCACGGACTTGCGCAATTGCGCCGAGAGCGCAGCCAGCTTGGCAATCGACATGGACGTCGAGGTCGATCCTTCGGCCGTCTGTGAAGATATCTCACGCACCACCTGCATGTTCTTCGAGATGTTCCCTGACGCGACGGCTTGCTGGCGCGCACTGGCGGAGATGTTCTGCACCAAGCTCGCGATCTGTTTGGATACCTGTTCGATTTCCTCGAGCGCCGCACCGGCGTTTTCCGCCAAGAGAGCACCGCCGACCACATCGGTGGTGCTGCGCTCCATGGACACCACTGCCTCATTGGTGTCGGTTTGAATGGTGCGGACCAGCACTTCGATCTGTTTGGTGGCGTTCGCTGCGCGTTCCGCGAGCCGTTGCACCTCATCGGCCACCACTGCAAAGCCGCGTCCCGCTTCGCCGGCCATCGAGGCCTGAATTGAAGCATTGAGCGCCAGAATGTTGGTCTGCTCGGCGATGTCGTTGATCAGTTCGACGATGTTGCCGATTTCCTGGGAGCTTTCGCCCAAACGCTTGATGCGCTTGCTGGTTTCCTGGATGGTCTCGCGAATCGCATTCATGCCGTCGATGGTGCGGCGCACGGCATCGCCGCCCTTGTGGGCGATATCGACCGAGTGCCTCGCGACGTCGGAACAGCGTTCCGAGTTTCCGGACACCTCCTCGATCGAGGCCGCCATATCGGCCATGGATTCGCTGGCTGCGGATATTTGACGTGACTGCGCGCTGCTGGCCTTGGCCATGTGCGCAGCCGCTCCCTGGGTTTGCTTGGTGGCGCCCTCCAGCTGAATGGCGCTGTCATTGATCGTCGTAACGAGCTCGCGCAACGCTTCGATGGCATAATTGATCGAATCGGCTATCGCCCCCGTTATATCCTCGGTCACCGTCGCCTGCACGGTCAGATCGCCGTCCGCGAGGCTGGACAGTTCATCGAGCAGGCGCATGATAGCTTCCTGGTTGCGCTCGTTCTCACGCACTCTCAGCTCGCTGGTGCGCCGCAAGTTGACCGACTTCAAGTAGGCCCAGGCAAGCGCCCCCATGAGCAGTACGGCTATTCCCAACAAAGACAGTATCCAGGGCTTTAAACCCGCGCCGGAATCCGTCCGCAGCACCGGCACATCTCCCAATTCGGCGGACAAGCTGCTCGCCACCCCCGGCAAAGTGCGGACCGCCGTCTGCGCCCGGGATAACGCCTGGGCGGCGCCGATGGCCTTGCGGACGCTGCTGCCGTATTGCTGGTTGCGCGCAATGACGGTTTTGAGGCGCTGTTCGGCGTCTGCACCGGTCACCTTGGTCAGCGCCAAACCGGATTCTTCGCCGGATAGGCCGCGCACCACCTGGCTCAGGAATTCCAGACTATCTGCCAGCCGCTGCGCGGCTGGGCCGGCATCGCTCACGCCCGACGCGAGGCCATTCAAATCCTGTTGAATTCGCTGCACCATGAGCTCGAATCGCTCCAGATAGCGGCTCATACCATCGAGCTTCTGAGCGCCAACCGCGCTGGCAAGATCCCCCAGTTCGGATAACAGTTTGGGCGCGGATTCGCGCGCCTCTTGATTCGCGACTTGAATTGCCTCGACCGAGACCCGAGCCTCACCTACCGTGGCGACCCCGTCGTTCAATTTGCTCCAAGCGGCGGCGCTTGCACCGCCCGCGCCGGTCTCCGGCGCCATGCTGCGCAGAGTCTTCAGGCGCGCCGCGCTCTTGGCGAGCGCGTCGAAAGCGCTCGCCTCACCGCGCAGCGCGTTCTGCGCCTCGAATGGCATGCGCTGCGCCAACAAGGATAATTGTTCGGCTGGGGCGGCGACCGGGGCCGCGCTATGCGTGAGCAAAGTCAGCCCAGCGGCCGCTCCCAAGCAAAGCACGATGAGCAGTGCCAGCACCGGCAGGAAGTTTGCAACTGGATTCTTATCGTTCATCTCTGGTTCCGCCGCAACCTCAACTCGCGGCCTGTAAAAAGCTCTGGCTCTCCACCAAACTCTTCAAGCTCAATACCGGCCAGACTTCACCGCCGCGGCGAAAGGCGCCGGCAAGATAACTATCGCAACGGATCACCGTCGGCGGTGCTTCCGAGTCGAACTCGGCTTCGGCGAAGCGCCGAAAGCCCAACACTTCATCGACCATGAGTCCGGCCGGAATCTCCCGGTGATTGACCACCACCACCCGGGTGTTGCGGCCCGAAGCGGTAGCGCCGCTGCCAAGAAACTGCCGCAAATCGAGCATCGGCAACAGCTGCCCGCGAACATTCGCCAGCCCCTTCACCCAGTTCTTCGCGCCGGGGATACGAGTCACTGCAGCAGGATAACCCAGCACCTCGCGGGTCTCCTCCCTGGCCACCAAAAATGTCTCACCGCCCATGCGAAAAGCCACACCCACCCATTCTGGGCCGACGGTAGCTTCCGGAACATTGCCGGCCGTCACTGCGCGGCTGCGCTTCTCGAGTTCCTTGAGCAATTCGAACGGTCGGTCGCGCAGGCTGCGTAGGCTGGTCTCGGATCCGCCGACGACGCTCGTCATACGGCTAGCGCGGCCTGTGCCTTCTCTACAAGAGCCTGCGCCGATACGGGCTTGACCAAATAGTCCACGGCACCCTGCCGCAAACCCCATACCCGGTCGGTTTCCTGGCCTTTGGTGGTCACCATAATGATGGGAATCAGGCTCGTTTCGGGATCGTTGATGAGCATCCGGGTCGCCTGATAGCCGTTCACGCCGGGCATGACGATGTCCATAAAGATCAAGTCCGGCTTCATGGCCTTAGCTTTGCGCACGCCCTCTTCGCCATTTTCGGCGGCGGCCGTCTTGAAGCCATGTTTCTCGAGAGCCTTTTGCATGACGAACACCTCGGTGGGTGAGTCGTCAACAATGAGAATCAATGCCATTGTCAGGTTCTCCGTCATTTGCCGACGTGAGCTTCGATCGCGCCCAGCAATTCGTCTTTGGTGAAGGGCTTGGTCAAATAGTGCTCCGAACCCACGATACG
>JAYTXS010000207.1:0-2496 GCA_043742845.1 Gammaproteobacteria bacterium | reverse complement strand
GCCGGATACAACTCGCGGCGTGCGGCAGCGCGTGGGCCCGCGGGCAACGCGTCGCGCTCCTTGGCGAGTCGAGTCGTGGATTTGGCGGCGTGTAGCGCTGGCTTCCTCTTGGCGACGGTGCGCTTTGGAGCGGGCCGCGGCGGTGCTGCGCGGGAGTTAGGCGGCGCGCCCTTTTTCTTCTTCATTATTTGTCCTCGTTGATCCGACTATTTTTGCCGCGAAACCATGGGCCCGAGCGGCCGCCCGCCGAGCAGATGTAAGTGCAGGTGATACACCTCCTGACCCCCATCTGCGTTGCAATTAATGATCAACCGATAACCGCTCTCGGCAATGCCCTGCTGCCGTGCGAGATCGCGCGCCACAATGAACATGTGTCCGATCAACGATTCGTCCTCGTCGGCAATGTCGTTTGCGGTGGAAATGGGCTTGTTCGGCACGATTAGTATATGCACGGGAGCGGCCGGTCTGATGTCCAAAAAGGCGATCACACGAGGGTCACGGTAGAGCACGTTGGCGGGGAGTTCGCCAGCAATGATTTTCTCGAAAAGCGTAGGCATTTCAATGCCTCCGAGGCTTCAGGGACCTCAAGATTAGCAGGAACCGCGCCGCCTCTCGGATTTGCCACACGAGGTGGGCGTGCCGTAATAGTAATAGGAACGATTCTCATGTAGAATTGCATCCATGTTGATGCCCCCTACGAGCAGCATTCCTGTCCGTGAATCGACGGATACCGTAACGGATACCGTAACGGATATCCGGTTGACGGATCTTGGTATTGGGAGGCTCGCGCGGGTGGTTTCCGTTGCATCCGCTGATCCTGCGGCTCCCGAATTGGGGCGCCGCTTGGCCGAATTGGGTTTTCTCCCGGGAGAAGCCGTTCGAATCGTGGCCAAAGGGTTAATGGCGCGGGCACCCATTGCCGTGCGCGTTGGTACGGGCACATTTGCTCTGCGGCTATTCGAGGCCGCCTGTATCCGCGTTTGCCCGGAGCAGCCGCAGCCCGCCTAATTCCATGGAGGCTCTACCCAGCGCCCCGAGTCCTCTGATTGCTTTAGTTGGAAATCCCAACTGCGGCAAGACGGCGCTATTCAACATTCTTACCGGCAGCCGCCAAAAGGTCGCCAACTATGCCGGCGTCACGGTGGAGCGCAAAGAAGGCTCACTGCGCACGCCGTCCGGCTTGCGGGTGCGCATCCTGGATTTGCCGGGTGCCTATAGCCTCGATCCGCTGACCCCTGACGAACAAGTCACCATCGACGTGCTGCTCGGTGGACGAGCGGGCGAGAGTCAGCCGGACTTCGTGGTTTGCGTCACCGACGCGACCAACCTGCGCCAGAATTTACGCTTGGTATTGAGCTTGAAAAGACTGGGACTGCCCATGGTGGTCGCGCTCAATATGACCGACATCGCGCGACGCAAGGGCATCGTGATCGATGCTATACGGCTGGCGCGCGAATTGTGCGTGCCAGTGGTCGAAACCATCGGTGTGAAAGCGGCCGGTGTGCGCGAACTGATCAAGGTACTCGATGGCGCCGTCATTGCACAGCATGCACCGCCCGCCGCGCGCGCTGCTCCAATGGCGTGGCGAACGCCGAGCGCAGCGGAAATCGAGCACGACCAAACCGAAGTACGCAGGATCCTCGGGCTGGTAGGAGCAGACCGTCTCGATGGCGAGACTATCAGCGATCGCGTCGATGCCATTGTGCTGCACCCAGTTGTGGGACCCTTGATCCTCGCCGTTATCCTGTTTCTGGTATTTCAAGCGGTGTTCGCCTGGGCGCAAGTGCCCATGGACGCGATCAAATTGGGGGTTGCTGCCTTCGGCAATTGGCTGGGTGCTGCGCTGCCCCCGAGTCTGCTGCGTGATCTGCTCGTCAACGGCGTGCTCGCCGGGGTCGGCAGCGTGTTGGTGTTCCTGCCGCAGATCATCATCTTGTTCTTCTTCATCTTGGTGCTCGAGGAGTCGGGCTACTTGCCGCGCGCTGCATTTCTACTCGACCGTGTGATGGGCAGCGTTGGACTGTCGGGCAGGGCGTTCATTCCTTTGCTGTCGAGCTTCGCCTGCGCCATCCCCGGAATCATGGCGACCCGTACCATACAAAATCCGCGCGATCGCTTGACGACCATCATGATTGCGCCTCTGATGACCTGTTCCGCGCGCCTGCCTGTGTACGCTTTGATCATTGGCGCCTTTATCCCGCGCCGTGCGTTATGGGGCGGCTTGGAACTGCAGGGCGTGGTGCTGTTCGTGCTCTACGTCATAGGCGTGGTCGGCGCCATGGCCGTGGCCTTCGTTCTCAAGCGCAGCGGTAGCCGCGGCGGTTTCCAGGCGCTGATGCTCGAGCTGCCGGCGTATCACTGGCCGAACTTGCGCAATCTGATCTTGGGACTGTGGCAGCGCGTCGAAATATTCATGAGCCGCGTCGGCACCATCATTCTCGCGCTCATGGTGATTCTGTGGGCCTTGAGCTCATTCCCTGCGCCGCCTCCCGGGGC
>JAYTXS010000206.1:0-1605 GCA_043742845.1 Gammaproteobacteria bacterium | reverse complement strand
AATGCAAATCTCGGCAACGCAAAGATCTACGGCACCGAATCGAACATCGACTATAAAATCACCGACGGTTTGACTATTCAAATTTCCGGCAGCTACAACGATTCGCACCTCGAAACCAATACCTTCCAGAATGCCGACTTTGTGGTCGTTCCCGGAGAGAGGTTGCCCTACGTACCGTATTTCAACTATAGCGCGAACGCGCGTTACGAAAGGCCGGTGATGGCAACCTTGAGCGGCTATGTGCAATACGATATCGCGCACAAGGGCGATATGTGGAGCGATCTTCGCGTCATCGACCGGCATGGCTTCGGCCGCTCGCTGCAGCCTTCCTACGACATCTCAAACCTGCGGTTCGGCATTAAAGGACCCCACGAGGTTTGGACCGCGGAAGCTTATATCTCCAATCTATTGGACAAGAACGCCATCATTTATACCAACACGGCGAATTACGATCGCCGCAATACGACCAACGAGCCCCGGGTGATCGGCATGCGTCTGAGCTACCGCTGGGGGAAAGGTGAGTAATCGTCACACGTGGGGATGGGCCACGCCGACGGTTAGGCGGCTGACCGCGAGTGTGCTGCTCGCCGTGTGCGCCGCCTCCGCGCTGGCGTCGCAGCCGGCAGCGCCTCGCAGAACACTGGCGCCCGACGATTTATATCGGGTGCAGGATGTGCGCGATCCGCAAGTCTCTCCCGACGGCCTGATGGTGGCGTATGTGCTGTCAACCAGTGACCGGGAGGCCGATGAGGCGCGCAGCGCCATCTGGATGGCAAGCTGGGATGGCAAGCAGCACCTCGCCTTGACCGCCGCCGCCGAGGGCACGGAGAAGCCGAAGTGGAGTCCCGACGGCGGCTTTCTTGCGTTTCTGTCCAAGCCGGAGGGGTCCGACAAGGCGCAGATCATGCTGCTGGACCGCCGCGGAGGCAATGCCAGCGCGCTGACTAAAGTGACGGGCGACATCGGCGACTACGCCTGGTCACCCGACGGCAAGCGCCTGGTGTTTACCATGACGCAGACCGACAACGGCAGCCCCTTGAAGCCCATTGTCATCGATACCACGCACTTCAAGCAGGATGCCGATGGGTATGTCGGCACGCAACAAAGGCAACATCTGTATCTTTTTGATGTCGACGCGAAGCGTATGGATGCGCTGACCGCTGACTCGCAGTACAACGAAAACCTGCCGTCCTGGTCTGCGGACGGCAGCCAGATTGCCTTCGTTCGCACGCGCGAGCAGGGACCGGATCAGGACGGGCGCGCCGACATCGATGTCGTCGAATCAAAGCCCGGTGCGGCCCCGCGCACGGTGGTGCGGCCTTACGTGCCGAATACTCAGAAGCTTGCCTTTAGCCCCGACGGCAAACTGATTGCCTACCTGCAAGGCATTGAGCCGAAGTTCAACGCCTACATGCAGGACTGTCTATGGATCGTGCCGGCCGGCGGCGGCCCGCCGCGTTCGCTCACGGGCAAGCTCGATCGTGCGGTGATGTCCTTCGCCTTCACTGCCGATTCGGCGTCGATCGACGCCATCGTCGAAGACGACGACACGACGTATCCCGCGCGCGTCGATTTGGGCAGCGGATCGATTGTGCGCAGCGTGGC
>JAYTXS010000205.1:0-16130 GCA_043742845.1 Gammaproteobacteria bacterium | reverse complement strand
TGCGTACTACGCCAATGTCGATGCGGAAGATCTCGCTGTGCGCGACCCGGCAGAACTCGCTGGCGCCGCCCTGTCGCACCTGAACTTTGCGCACCGCCGCGGACGATCCGCGCTGGTCAGAGTATTCAATCCCACCTTGCGCGAGCACGGCTTCACCTCGCCGCACACCGTCATCGAGATGGTGAACGACGACATGCCGTTCCTGGTCGATTCGATCAACCTAGCGCTGACGCAACGCTCCCTCACGCTGCATTTTTTGGCGCATCCCATTTTTTCCGTGTCGCGCGACGCGTCGGGCAGCCTGCTGGAGTTGCGCGCGCGCGGCGAATTACCCGCCAAGGTCTCGGCTAAGAAGCCGCGGCTGGAGTCCTTCCAGCACATCGAGGTGGATAGAATCGTCGATCCCGCCTCACTCAAGTCGCTCGCCTTGCAAATCGAGCGCAGCATGCGCGATGTGCGGGTCGCATGCGCCGACTGGAGCAAAATGCAGAAGGCAGCGCGCGACACCGCGCAGGGGCTGGTCGCCATCGCGGGTGCGCGCCTCGATCCCAGCGACCTGAGCGAAGCGGTCGCGCTTCTCTCGTGGATGGAGAACCGGCACTTCACGTTCTTGGGCTATCGTGAATACCGGCTGCAAGGGCGCAAGGGCCGCGAGGCGCTGTCGCCCATCAAATCCAGTGGATTGGGGCTCTTGCGCCGCGGCCACAAGCAGCCCGAGGCAAGGAACCGTATTCTATCGAGCGACATACGGCGCCAGAGCCGATCGCGCGACATCGTACTCGTCACCAAAGCGAATCTGGAATCGACCGTGCATCGGCCCGGCTATCTGGACTACGTCGGCGTCAAGAACTTCGACGCCAAGGGGCGCCTCATCGGCGAGAAGCGCTTCCTGGGGCTGTGGACTTCGGCTGCCTACAGCAGCAATCCGCGTGAAATTCCCGTGCTGCGCCACAAGGTCGCGAAAGTCGTTGAACATTTCGCCTTGGCGCCGGACAGTCATGACGGCAAGGCGCTGCAGCACATTCTAGAGTCCTTTCCTCGAGACGAGCTGTTCCAAGCGAGTGTCTCCGAACTCAACCGCATCGTCACCGGAATTTTCGGCTTGCAGGAGCGGCCTCGGGTTCGCGTGCTGCTGCGACGCGACCCGTTTAGACGGTTCTATTCCTGCCTGGTGTTCGTGCCGAGGGAGAAGTACAACACGCAGGTCCGGCAACGCATCGAGAAGGTCATTCGTGAGGCATTCTCCGCATTCAGCATGGAATCGCAGGTGCAAATCGCCGAGTCGAACCTCGCGCGCGTTCATATCGTCGCGCGCACCAGGCCCAGCGAAGAGACCCGCATCGACACCGACAGCTTGGAGCGGCGCGTCGCCGCCGCGGTGCGATCTTGGGCTGACGGATTCAAGGCTGCGCTGTTGTCGCGCCTGGATGAGGCTTACGCCCTGCAGCTGTTCGAGAAATACGCGCAGGCCTTTCCCGCAGCATACACGGAGGACTTCCTCGGCGATGCCGCCGCACTCGACGTCTCGTTTCTCGAGGCTGTCGAGAAGGAACCCAATCGCCTGCACCTCGACATCTACCGGCCCGACCCGCGGCGCAAGGACAAGTTCTTTCTGAAGATCTTCCGCAATCAGGATGCGATTCCGATTTCGGACCTCTTGCCGATGCTCGAAAATATGGGACTCAAGGTCATTGCCGAACGGCCCTATGAACTCGAGTTTCCGGCCGGCCGGCGCGCATGGATTCAGGACTTGGAATTGCTGATGCAGGCGTCCATGGTCACTCAATTCGACTCGCTGGAGCGCGAAATAAAAAGCGCGTTCACCGCCGTCTGGACCGGACGCATGGACAATGACAGCTTCAATCAGTTGACGCTGTGCGCTGGAATCCCGTGGCGCATGGTGATTGTCATGCGTGCTTATTGCCGCTACCTGTTGCAAACCGGACTGCCCTTCAGTCAGGGGTATATCGCACAGGTCCTGGTGAACAATGCGCCCATCGCGCGCCTACTGACCGACCTGTTCGAGTCCCGCTTCAACCCGGCAATGGCGCCCGCGGCGCGCCTCAGCTCATCGGCGCGGCTCGAGCGGCGCATCCAGGCGGCGCTCGAGGCGGTGACCCTCTCGGATGAGGACCGGATTCTGCGCGCTCTGTGGAATGCCCTGTCGGCGACGGTGCGCTGCAACGCCTACCAAACCGGCCGCGACGGGCAGTTCAAGGAATATCTGTCCTTCAAGATCGAGAGCCAGCAGCTGCGCGAGCTGCCGCTGCCGAAGCCGCTGTTCGAGATCTTCGTATTCTCGCCGCGCATGGAAGGGGTGCACCTGCGCATGGGTTACGTCGCCCGCGGCGGCATTCGCTGGTCGGACCGGCGCGAGGATTTCCGCACCGAAGTTCTGGGTCTCATGAAGGCGCAGAACGTGAAGAACACCGTGATCGTTCCCGTGGGAGCGAAGGGCGGATTCGTGGTCAAGCGCCTGCCGGCCGAGCGCGAGGCGCAGCAAGCCGAGGTGATCGCCTGTTACCAAACCCTGATCAGGGGCATGCTGGACATTACCGACAACATCGTCGACGACAAGATCATCGCGCCGTCCTTGGTGGTTCGACACGATCGCGACGACGCCTACCTCGTAGTCGCTGCCGACAAGGGAACGGCGACTTTCTCCGATATCGCCAATGCCATTTCCGAGGAGTACACCTTCTGGCTCGGCGATGCCTTCGCCTCCGGCGGATCGGCCGGCTATGACCACAAGAAAATGGCCATCACCGCGCGCGGCGCCTGGGAATGCGTGAAGCGCCATTTCCGCGAGATGGGCATCGACATTCAAAGCAAGGACTTCACCGTCACCGGAATTGGCGACATGGCGGGGGATGTTTTCGGGAACGGCATGCTGCAGTCGCCGCACATTCGGTTGGTCGCCGCCTTCAATCATCTGCATATATTCATCGACCCGCAGCCGGATCCGCAGCTCTCGTTCCGCGAGCGCGAGCGGCTGTTCAAACTGCCCCGCTCCAGCTGGGAAGACTACTCGCGCAGCGCCATATCGAAGGGCGGCGCGGTGTATTCGCGCAGCGCCAAGAGCTTGACCCTGTCGCGAGAAGCGCAGCTGTTGCTCGAACTGCCGGCCCAAGTGACGCCCAATGAGGTGATCAAGGCCATCTTGAAGGCGCATGTCGATCTGTTTTGGAACGGCGGTATCGGCACCTATGTCAAGGCAACCTTCGAAAGCCACAGCGACGTGGGCGACCGCAGCAACGACGCGGTGCGGGTCGATGCCCGTGAATTGAACTGCAAGGTCATCGGCGAGGGCGGCAACCTCGGGCTTTCGCAGCTCGGGCGCATCGAATTTGCGCGGCGCGGCGGCCGGCTCAACACCGATTTCATCGACAACTCCGCCGGCGTGAACTGCTCGGACGTCGAGGTGAATCTGAAGATCTTGCTGAACAGCGCTATGCGCGCCGGCGAGATTACCCGCGCCGGCCGCGACCGGTTGCTGGTGAGAATGACGGACGAGGTTGCCGGCCTGGTGCTGCGTAATAATTACCTGCAAGGGCAGGCTATCAGCACCAGCGAGTTCCAGGCGAAGGAGCGTCTCAGTGAGATCGCCTATGTGATCCGTGCCCTCGAGCGCGCAGGCGATTTGAACCGTGCACTCGAGTACCTGCCCACGGAGGAGGAGATCGCGGAACGCCGCAAGGCCGGAGAGGGCCTGACCCGTCCGGAACTCGCCATTACCTTGAGCTACGGCAAGATCTGGCTGTACCGCGCGCTCATTAAATCCAACGTGCCGGAGGATCCGTATCTGTCGGCCGAACTTTCTCGCTACTTTCCGACGCCGGTACAGAAGCGTTTCGCACTGCGCCTGAAGCGCCATCGCCTGCGGCGCGAGATCATCGCGACCGCCATCACCAACAGTTTAATCAATCGCATGGGACCGGTTTTCCCGGTGCGCGCCCAGGATGATACGGGCGCCGATCCCGCAGCCATTGCGCGTGCCTACAGCATTGCGAGAGAAGTATTCGCGGTACGCGACATTTGGGCGCAGATCGAAGCGCTCGATAACCGCATTGCGGCTGCCGTGCAGTACACGGCGATGTTTCAGACCACCCGTCTGCTGCGCCACATGACTTACTGGCTCCTCGAAAATCGGCGCGACGATCTGGATATCGAACGCGCAGTACAGCGCTATGCCGCCAAAGTGGCCGAGCTGTTCCGCGAGCTCGGGCAGGTGTTGAGCGTCACCGAACAGGCGCGCTTGAGCGTGCAGCGTTCGCAGCTGATCGAGCAACATGTGCCGGAGCACCTAGCCTCGCGGATTGCGTCGCTGGAGGTGCTGCACTGCGCTCTGGATTTGGTCGAGGTCGCCAGCTCCGCCCGATTGGACATCGGCTACGCCGCCAAGGCCTATTTCGATCTCGGCGAGCGCATCGGTTTGACTTGGATCAAGGAACAAATCGAAAGCCTGGCTGCGGATGGCCACTGGCAGGCGGTGGCACGCGGAACTTTGCGCGACAATTTGTACGAACTGCAGCGCAAGCTCACCGGAGCTGTGCTGGCATGCAAGGGACGAGAAGCCGGCGCCCGGGTCAGCCAATGGATTGCACGTCACTCAGCCCCCGTCGATGCATTGAAGCGGGTCGTGGTCGATCTGCGCACCGGCTCGCCGCCGGACTTCGCGACCCTGTCCGTTGCCTTGCAAGCGGTCAGGCGGCTGGCACAGGATTGATCGCGTATCCTAGGGGCCGCGCCGCGGCGGCCGCACATCGATAGGGGGATTTGTGTCCGGAAAATTGATCTTGGTTCGCCATGGACAGAGTATCTGGAACGTCCAGAATCTCTTTACCGGCTGGCATGATGTTGATCTGAGCGATCTTGGCCGTCAGGAAGCCGCGCAGGCGGGGCGCGAATTGCAGCGCGAAAAAATCGAGCCGCATATCGCCTTCACTTCCGTGCTCAAACGCGCGATCCGCACCCTCTGGCTGATCATGGACACCACCGACCGCATGTGGATGCCGGTGGAGCGCAGCTGGCGCCTCAATGAGCGCCACTACGGTGCCCTGGAAGGGCTCGACAAGGCCCAAACCGTCGCCCAGTACGGCGAAGCTCAGGTCAAGATTTGGCGCCGCAGCTACGATATCCCGCCGCCGCCCTTGGAGCTGGACGACCCGCGGCACCCGCGATTCGACCCGCGCTACGCGGACGTCGACGCGGCCTCGCTGCCTGCGTCCGAGTCGCTCAAGGACACGTTGTCGCGCGTGCTGCCGTACTGGGAGTCGCGCGTCGTCCCGGAGCTTCGCGCCAATAAGGACGTGCTCATCGTCGCACATGGCAACTCCCTGCGCGCGCTGGTCAAAATGCTCGACATGATGTCTGAAAGCGACGTCGTGGGATTCAATATTCCGACCGGCGTCCCGATACTCTACGAGTTGGACGATCAACTGCAGTCTCTCGGCCGGCGCTTCCTGGGAGACCAGACCGCCATCGCGGCGGCACAAGAGGCCGTGCGCCGGCAAACCGAGAAAAAATAATGCCGATGCCGCACGGACGTCCGGCGCGGCCGGATTACGAATCCGGGGCGATGGCCACCTTCAGGCCGGACAGTTCGTCGGTGAAATCCACCTGGCAGGACAGGCGCGAGGTGGTCTCGCGAAAATCCGGCAGTTCCTTGAGCAGTTCCAGCTCATCGCTTTGCGGCTTCGGCAAGCGGCCGGCCCAGCTCTCATCGACGTACACGTGGCAGGTGGCACACGAACACAGGCCGCCGCAAATCGCGGCCACGCCGTAATCCAGCTCGCGCAGAATCTCCATGATCTTCAAGCCGGGCTTCGCCTCGATGTCATGCTCTTTCCCGTCCCGGTCCACTACGATCATCCGCGCCATTGAGGTCTCCGTTAAATACCCCCGCAGGGGTTCGACATGGCCGGCTAGTGTGCCGGAACTTAAGGGGCCCGACTACTTTGACGCGTGAGGCGCTCGATCAGCAGCTGCGCACGACCGGCGGCGCGGCCATCACCGGTCGACTTTAAGTAAAGTTCGCTCCACAGCAGGCAGACGTAGTCGTAGAGCCAACCCAATAGACGCAGCCGCAAATATTCACTGTCGTTCGGCGAACGCATCAAGTAGCTCCTCAATAGATCGTGCTGCAACGACTCCTGCAAGTCATTGTTGACGCTCCAGCCCGCCAAATCCCACAGCGGATCCGACACATGCGCATATTCCCAGTCGAGCAAGATCAATGACCCGCCGCGATCGATCATGTTGAGCGTATGCAAATCGCTGTGGCACAACACCGGATCGACCGCGGGCAGCTGCGCCAGCACCGCCAATTGCAGGGAAGCCACCGACCGCAAAGCCTCCCCGGCGCCGGCACTAACCCCTACGGAGTAGCAGTCGATCCACTTTGCCGGCGACATGAGGCGGCCGGGCGTCGGCACCGGCAACCTATGAATACGCTGCAGGAGTTCGGCCATCCGCCGGATATTTGTTGGGCGCCGAGTGTCCGCCGCACTCCATAATTGCCCTGCTTCCCAACGGGTGATCAGAATTCCGCGCTTTGCGTCGAAGTACTCGACCAAGGGGGCCAGATCCGCGGCAGCGGCGGCCGTCAGCACCTGCGCCTCCCAATCCCGATCGACGCCCAAATTGTATGGATTCGCGGCCACCACCCGCAAGGCGTAGACCGCACCGGCACGCAGCACCCGAAAGGTCTCATTGACCAGGCCGCCCCCCCAACGTTGAATGGCGCAAGGCCCGGTCCCGGGTACATGCTGGGCCGCGAATTGCCTTAGTTCAGCTCCCGGCATAGGCGCCCTCCGGCAGGCTGCGGCGCCATTGCCGCATGCCGACCAGGATCAAGACCAGGTACAGGGCGAACAGCAGCATGGTCAGATACAGATGCCGGTTGAAATACAGAGCCAGGCTCACCGAATCGATTACCAGCCACCAATGCCAATTCTCGTACACCTTACGCGCCACCAAGTAGGTGGCAAACACGCTTGACCACGTCACCATGGAATCCACCAAAGGCTGTGCCGCCGGTGTGAAACGCATCAAAAAATAGGAATTGACCAGCGCTAGAACAATGACGCCCAGCAATCCCACCAGCTGGCGTGACAGGGGCCAGCGGCACACCGCGAGCGACGCACTACCTCCGCCGCGCCGCCATTGTCGAAAACCGTAGATTGCCATCGCTGCATAGAAGGCGTTGAGCGCAGACTCCATGTACAAGTGCGCACCGAAAAACACCCCGACGTACAGGCACGAACTGACGAACGCGGCGACCCAGCACTCGAGCCGCTGGCGAATCGCCAACAGCAGATACGCCATCGCCAATACGGCGGCGACAATTTCGATCCAGCTCGTGTCACGCCAGGCAGTGACGAGCTGTGCCGACAGTTCGGGAATCACCGCAGCGCCTATTGCGGCGGCGCCAACGCAGGCGGCGCCAGCCCCGGCAGCACCTTCAACACGAATACCAGTTGCGGAACGGCGCCGGCGGAACGCGCCATCTCCTCGGCGAGAACCGCCATGATCCGATCGAGCGGGCCCCAAATTTGGGTGGCTAGTGCGTTGGTCTCAACACGCAAGCCGGTATGCGTATTTAGTCGATCGATGAAGGCTTGAATGGGCGGCCGGTAGTCGCCGGTCAAAGGGTACATACTGATGTCAACGGCTGCACGCATCGTGATTACCTCATCCCTACGCCGGAATTAACCGGGTCAGGTTCAACGGGTTCGCAGATCAATCGGTTAGTCGATTGCCCACGTCTCAGGCCACTGCATGACCACCCCTGGGTTCACGGAAGTCTAGCCTGATGCCCGGATGCGTGCAAAACTGGTGACAGTGGCTGCGGAGAATCTCTTGCACATATTCCAGGTAGACACGTTTACCCACTCCCGCTTCAGCGGCAACCCTGCGACGGTCGTATTGGACGCGGATGGTCAAAGCGACGCCACTTTGCTCGCCGTGGCTCGCGAGTTTTCGCACGCGGAAGTGGCTTTCGTGTTCGCGGCGGCCGGTCCCGACCATGATGTCCGCTTACGGTTCTTCAACTCGCGCAAGGAGGCGGCGTTCGTAGGGCACGCAACCGTTGCGGCGCATGCGGTACTGCTCGCCTTGGGGAGACGCGGGCTTGGCGTCTGGCGCCAGCACTCGGGGACCGGTGTCATCGAGGTCTCGGCATCGGTTGCCGCGGCATCGGCCGGCGCGGCATCGGCCGCCGCGGCATCGGCCGCCGCGAAATCCTCCGTTCGGGTCGCTGCCGAAGGGCAAACGCTGATCGAGTTTCGGCAGACCGTGCCGGAACTGGATTCTCCCCTGCCCTTCAAGAGTACTCTGCGCGTCGCCGAAGCCCTGCGTTTACCCGCCACGCAGCTGCATGAAATTATGCCGGCCCGCCTTGCCCGCAAGGGGACCACGAGGCTTCTCGTGCCCATTGCCGACCCCCGGCAACTCGACGATCTGGTGCCCAATCTCGGCACCCTGTTGGAACTTGGCAACGAACTGGGTGCGGAAGGCTTCTTTGTTTTTGCACTCAATCGAAACACGGACGAATGGTCTACGGAATCGCGCATGTTCTGTCCGGCCCTTGGAATTCCGGAAGACCCGGTTAGCGCCAATGCCCATGCCATGTTGGCCGCTTATTTATGGGAGCTCGGGCAGTTCGGCAAGAATTCGGCAAGCTTTATCGGCCATCAAGGCAGGCAGATGACGCGCCCGGGTCAGGTGAGCGTGAGACTGGAGGTCGATCAAGGCAGCTTCAACGCCGTACACATCGGCGGCACGGCGATCATCGTCAGCGAGGGCACCCTCGCTCTTTAGTGCGCGATTTCCTTCTATCCCGCGACCGGCATTGCCAATTTCAATGACGTCGCCAAGACCTGGATCTTTCCCTTGACTTCTTTTGCGGTGGCCACCGCTTCATCCAGATTGCCGGCCGCAAATGCAGCTTGCGCCTTCGACCACAGCGAGGCAGCCTCAGCCAAGCCGTTCTTCGCCGCCTCCAGATCCACGCCGGCGGCCATTTTCTTATTGGATTTCTTGCTCAACAGGTCTATCCGGCTCTGCACTGCGGCGACCCCTGCAGGTACCGCGGCGGCAAGGCGCGTCCACGCCTCGTTGAGCGCCTTTAAGACTTCGTCCTTCTTAGCGGCGGCAGCCGTTGCAAGATCCTGCGACGCGCTCAAAACTGCCGGCGCTCCGGTCACCACCGCGGCATAGTCCTGCTTATCGAAGCTAGCCTTCAGCGCTCCGAGCTTGGCCTGTACATCCGCCAATTGATCGGGCACGTACTTGGACGCTTCGTCCGATGCGGCTGTCACCGTCGTATCGATGTCGCCGATCAGCCTTCGAGCGGGTTCTTTCTGCCCGGCGCAGGCCGCCAAGATCATAGCCGCCACGGTGATCAATGCATAACGGCTCAATCGTTGGATAACTTGCATGGGGGAATTCCTGTTGACTGGTTGCTCAATACAAGTTCGGATTCTAGCTTAGTTCGCGACGCGCGCGCTCCAGCCACTCTGCCTGGGCTTTGCGATAGTGCGCCGGACCCAGCCGGGCGCCATCCAACAGGTCCTTAAGCACTCGACTCGCCTGCGCCAAGTTGCCACGCCGCTTGAGAAGCAACCCATAACGCAATCGCGCCTCGGCGCCCGGGAATCCAGGCGCCAGCGCCGCATACGCACGTTCTGCCTCCTCCAGGGCGTCCTGAGCCTCCAGCGTACGGGCGTACAACAGCTGCGCATGCGGCGACTTGAAGTCCGGATTATTCGCGGTCAATCGCTCGAGAGCCGCCCGTGCGGCGGCGAAATCCTGCTTGCCGTATTGCGCCCGCGCCAACCCCAGCAACAAGGTGGGGTCATGCTCGAATATGCCGCGCAGCCCGCCCTCATAGACCTCGATGGCCTGAACGAATTGGCCGCGCTCGAGCAGCTCCTCGGCCAGCCGGCGCCGCGCATCCACATTGCCGGATATCTGCACTTCGGCGCTGGCCTGGCGCAGCGCACGATCCGGGTCCAGCATGCGTCGAACGCCGGATTGCGCCCGCCTCGCCGTCCTTCCTCCCATCAGCTCTGGTAGCAGCTCGACTGCAGCATAGGCGAGCGAGCCGACCAGCGGCAGTAACGCGATGGCCCAGATCCAAAGCATATTTCTGCCCGTCTTGATCACGTGCACGATCAATCCGGCCTGGACGAGAAGGGACAGAATCGGAATGAGGTACAAAGCGGCGAGGCTCCCAATGCGCGCGGCGATTCGCGCGTCCATTGGGCATTGTAGTGCTAGCGCTCGGCAACGCGAATCTTGCGCTCTACTTCGCGGCAGTGGGACCAACCGATGTTGGACAGTGAATATCCCAGCACGCGCTGCGAACGCGCGTCGACGGTAACCTCCATTTCGCAGCCATGGAACCCCGTCGGCGCGCCGTCCGGCTTCTGCGGCAGGAACCAGACGTATACCCACTTGGTCGATGTTTGATCGATTTTTCGCGGTTCACCCAACGCCTCCTGCAATCGGCTCACCGGTTTTCCGACATTATCTGCCGCGATGCTAGGTACCGAGCGAACCGCGTATGCTGAGTGGCTGCAGGCCACCAGTGTGAATGCCGACGCCAAGATTCCCAGGGTCATCGTCGCCGCCGTGACACGCAACATAATGCGATCCTAAGTTGGTTTCCGAGGATCGCAGTCTTGCCGGCCGCAGCGCGCCTTGCCGCAGACTCAAGTCGCAGAATAAGAATCTACCGGCAGCGCCCGCCGATTATGTAAACGCAATCCGTGCGTCATGCCGCGCGGCAAATCTTCGGGGTGATGCACCGCGACGATCAACGTCAAGCGCGTCATAAGCCTTTCCAGCAACCCCTTCATGATGCGCCGCTGCGTCGGGTCGAGTCCGGTCAAGGGCTCATCCAGCAGCAAGATGCGTGCATCGGCCACCATCGCGCGTGCAATGAGCGCGCGGCGCAGTTGCCCATAGGACAGCTCGCGGGGACGCCGCTTAGCCACCGACAGCAAACCGAAGAACTTCAGCCAACGCCTTGCCGCCTTGCGATCGAAGTCCGTGGGTTGGTCAACGAGACCAATGCTCGCATAGACGCCGCTCGCGACCAGATCCACGACGCTGACGTCGATGGCATGGTCGCTTTGCAGCTCCGGCGAGACGTAACCGATCCGCCGTTTCCATTCCGCTATCGGCGTGCCTCGGGGAAATCCGCGACGCTCGATCACGCCGCCCAACGCCGGCGATAAATCCCCGTACAGAAGTTTCAAGAAGCTGGACTTCCCGGCGCCGTTTGCGCCGTACACCGCCCAGTGCTGGCCTTCGCGCAATTGCCAATTGAGATCGCGCAGCACCGGCCGATACTCGACATACAGATCGACATGCGACAGTCGCACCAACCGCGGTGCGCTGTTCGAGCTCGTGGCCAGCACCCTGTTCGCGCGCGCCCTCTCTCTGCCGTCGTTGCGGCTGCGGCTCGAGCTGGCCCCGGCGCCGTGCGGCACTTCACCGGCCTGATCGGCAAGCCCCTTGATATCCGCTGCGCCAATACGCTTGATCGACGCGACCTCGCCATGTGCAAGCTGCAGCATGCAACGAGTACCACGCGGCACATCGGCCGCCCTATGTGCGGTTGCCACCCATGACTGACCGCGGCGCAGTGCGCCGCCCAGTAGCGTATCGATGCGCCGCCGATAGTCTGTGTCGAGTCCGTTATACAGCTCATCCAGCAACAGCCAATCAGGACTCTGCACCAGCGCGCGCGCCAACAAAGCGAGACGTTTTTGTCCGTACGACAGCGACAAGAATTCTCGGGATGCGTGCCGCAACAAGCCGCAGGCGCGCAACGTGGCGTTCACCCGCGCCGCTTGCGAACGCGTGACCGGCAGCAGCAGCAGATCGGTGCGATGCAGCCCGGTCGCGACCAAGTCCCGCACGCGCAGATTCCAGCCGTAGCGCGCATATTTGTCCTGCTGCTCGGCGCCGATGTAGGCAATACGGCGCTTGGCCTCGATCAGATCGACAGGGCGGCGGCCGACCAGATAATGTCGTCCGGCGACAGCATGCGGCCCTTCCGGGGTGGGCCAAATATCGCCGGCCAGCAGCTTGAGCAGCTGTGTTTTGCCCGCGCCGTTGTCGCCCAGCAGTGCCCAGCGTTCGCCGGGGCACACGCGCCAGGTAACGCCGCGCAGTGCCCAGCTGTCGCCCCGCTTCACGCTCACCGCGTGCAGTTGCATCTCCAGGCGGGCCTTCATGGAGCGCCGAGGCGCCACAGGCCGTTGGATTGGCTGGCACGGTTCTCGCGTGCCAGCTTGATCAGGTGCGCCTCCAGCGTCAGCCGCGCCCAACGATGACGATCGACGGGCACATCGTCGTAGACCACCGCAGTCAGTTCATCGAGGGTGGAGGCGGCGAGCCGCTGCAGGCTACGCAGCACCTTCGCCTCGCGCGACAGCCGATGCGCGCGCAATACCTGCAGCGTCCGCTTGCCGTGCTCGATGACATCGCCGTGACCGGGCGCAATGCGCTCGAAATCCACCGCTTCTAGCTTGTCGATGGAATGCAGGTACGCCGACATGTCGCCGTCGGGCGGCAAGATCACAGGCGTCACTCCTTCGAGCACATGATCGCCGGTAAACAGCAGCCGCTCGTCCTTGAGCAAGTAGCACACGCAGTTCGAAGCGTGCCCGGGAGTATGAATCGCAATCAACCGACATTCGCCCAGCAACAGCTCCTCGCCGTCGTGCGGCCGATGCTGTGATGTGAAAGTGGCGTCCTGCCGGCCGTCATCCGGAGGCGGTAAGCCGATCACCTGCGCTCCGGTATGCCCGGCAATGCGCTTCGCGAGCGGCGAATGATCCGGATGCGTATGCGTCACGATGACCCAGCGAATCAGCGAGCCGGCGTGCCTCAGAATCGAATCCAAATGCCTTACATCGTCGGGTCCCGGATCTAGAACCGCCACTTCGCTCTGACCAATCAAATAAGTATTCGTACCGGGTCCCGTCATCATCCCCGCGTTGGGGGCGACGATTCGGCGCACGGTCTGCGCAAGGGCCACGCACGAACCCGGTGCAAGTTGACTTCTGGCTTCCATGAAAATTAATCATTCGGTGATTTGGCGGTTGAACGCAGATCAAAGGCCGGCGCCCGCGATTTTGCGAATATTCGCAGTGTCGGTGACGACAATCGCATTTTGACATAGTTGCGATGGGCAGCGGAGCCGCTACACTAGTACCTATGTCAAAGTCACCGAACGCCAGACGAATTGGTGGTCCTCTGTCTTGGGAACAATTGGCACGTCCGGATACGGAACAGTGCCAACGATTCTTGGCAGAGTCACTGTCGCTGCTGCTTGCCGACTTATTGCGCTCTGTTCTGTCAGATGCCAGTCCGGCTTTGCCCGCAGAGGAAGCTGCCGTCGAGCGCTACCGCAATCTCGCCGACTCGCTGGCGGACGGCGAATCACGCCGTCGCACCAGCCTCGGAATCACACGCGCCGGCCTCGCCAAGCGCTGCGTCACGTGGCTTAAGCTGCTGCTCACTCCTGCGCCGAATGCTCCATCGACGGCGCCGATGCGCGAGTTTGTCGATGCCTTGGGTCTGTTCCCGGCGCTTTTCGACAGCGAACCGTCCGCCCGATCGCGCCGGGCTCGCTTAACCTGGCTGCTGACCCACGACAGGCGCCTGGATGCGAGCACCCGTGAAGCCGCCACCGCCCTGATCGAGGCCTGCGAGCACCTAGGGGTTCTGCTCTGGCCGGACGCCGAGACCGCATGACGCCATTTACGCTCCAAGGGCCTGAACAGGCGTATAATTGGAGGGTCATATTGTCGATTTTAAGGGCCGCGGGGTTTACCTGAAGGCCGGAGCTTTTGAATGCAAACACCTCCCACTCCTGAAACTGAAGTTGTGGCGGCGCCGCCACCGGATAAGTCGCGCTTCAAATTCCAAAAATTGCTGCAGCCGTTCACCATAGAGCGCGGCATCGTCACTCCGATCATTTGGTTCTTGCTCGACTGGCTGGTGCTAGGCGTTGCGATCGCCAGCCTGCTGGTCGTAGAAGCCTGGTGGGTAAAAATATTCGCGTCGCTGGTCGCGGCGCTGTGGATCGCCCGCCTGTTCGTCATCGGCCATGACGCCTGCCATGGCTCCTACACACCCAATAAGACCCTGAATAAGTGGATCGGCAGAATTGCTTTCCTACCCTCGTTGACGCCCTTCAGCCTGTGGGAGATCGGCCATAATTTGGCACACCACGGCTTTACCAACCTGAAGGGCCGTGACTACGTTTGGACCCCCTATTCCCCTTCCGAATTTGCGAACTTGTCCTGGATCCGACGCCAGCTCGAGCGCATTTACCGCAGCGGCGTCGGCCAAGGCGTGTACTACATGATCGAAATGTGGTGGAAGAAGCTTTTCTTCCCCGGACGCAAGCATGTCTCGAGCCGGCGCACCAGCTACACTTGGGACAGCATGCTGGTGGCGGCATTCGGCATCCTCTGGGTCGGCGGCTTGGTGTTTTGGGGCATCTATAGCGGCAAGTCGATTGGGTCGCTGCTGGTGTTCGGATTCGCGGTGCCTTTCTTCGTGTGGAATTGCCTGATGGGTTTCGTCATCTATGTTCAGCACACGCATCCGCGGGTCGCGTGGTACGAGCGGCGCGACGAATGGTCCGCGAACGCCGGCTACGCCACTACGACCGTGCATATCAAGCTCATGCGGCCGCTCGATGGTTTGATCCACTACATACTCGAGCACGGTGCGCACCACGTGAATATGGGAATCCCTCTTTATCGCCTGAAAGAAGCTCAGGCGCGGCTCACGGCCACTCTGGACGAGAGACTGAATTCCGAGGTGTTCTCGTGGCGCTACTACTGGAATACGGTGCGGCGCTGCAAGCTGTACGACTTCGCGCAGCACGCCTGGTTGGATTTCGACGGGCGCGTGACGTCGGAGCCCTTGGTCCAGGTTCGCTAACCGCCAGAGTCCGCTAGCCTCCGAGCACCAGCAGCGCCGCGCTGGCGGCCGCCGTTGCGGCCCTGGACGCGCTCCCGGCCAGACCCCCACCCTCGCTTAAGGACGCGCGCGTAGTCAGCCCTCGATACGCATACCGCTTCAACGCGATGCGCTGCTGCAAGTTGACCAATGACTCGTTTTGCGGCAACGTAAGAAGACACAACAAGTTCCCCGCAAGGGGATTCAATGGGAACTCGGGTTAAAGACCCGGGCTGCCCTCGCAACTGTACGCGGTGCGCCCTGCACCAAAGACCACTGGATCGACGCGATCTGGGAAGGTGATGCAGGGACTTCAAGCCGCAAGCCAGGAGACCTGCTTGTCGTGGTCGCCCTTCGATGAGCCGGGGTGTGCTAATCGATCGGAGTTTCCCGAGTGGCGACGGAGTATGGCTGTGCGCGGCAACGTACACGGCCGCGTTACGTCATCTCGTAGGGAGCCATCTTGAAATACAGTCTTTATCGACTCGCCATTGCCGCGAGCGCGCTTTGCGGCATCGCCATCCTCAGTACATCGCTCGCCCAATCTGCGCGTGCCGACAACGACGATTCCTTCGAAGAGGTCGTGGTCGTGGCCAACCGCGCGCCGGAGCCTCTTTCCAAGATCGGCAACTCCGTCACTGTGCTCGATGCAGCAGCCATCAAGGCCAGCCAGGAACCCGGCGTCGCCGATCTGCTGGCGCAAACTCCCGGAGTCACTTTTGCGCGTACCGGCGGACTTGGCCAGCCCACCTCCGTATTCATCCGCGGCGCCGAGAGCACGCAGACCGTGGTCGTGATCGACGGTGTGCAATTGAATGATCCTTCGACCACCGGCGGCGGTTTCGACTTCCAGAATCTGATGACCGGCGATATTTCGCGGATCGAGATTCTGCGCGGCGCACAGTCGACGCTGTATGGCAGCCAGGCCATCGGCGGCGTCATCAACATCGTGACTGCGGAGCCCGCGGGGCCGCTCGGCGGCGGGGTCACCGCCGAGGGCGGTTCGCTCGACACCGGCTACGGCAATGCATATCTCGGTGGCAAGGACGATGCCTTGATGTGGCGGCTATCCGGCAATTGGTATGGCACGCGCGGCATTTCCTCGTTTGATGAGAGGCTAGGAGGTAAGCTGCCGAACA
>JAYTXS010000204.1:0-16448 GCA_043742845.1 Gammaproteobacteria bacterium | reverse complement strand
CAACGTGCGGGCAGCGCCGATGGTCAATTGCAGGCTCGCTCCGAGAAAGCGCAGATCGCTGCCTGCGACATGTCCCGTTTGGCCGTCGAGTTGAGCGCGTAGCGACCACTGCGACCCGACCGAACGAGTCGCCGCAAAGCGTGCAAACACCGACTCGCGGTGCGCCGCGCCCGCGAAGATTTCATCGCCGAAGGGTTGCGCAACCCCGGCCTCGGCGGCCAACTGCCATTTCGCCCAGCGCATCGCGCCATGCAGCCACACGGCGCCATCCCAGGCGCCGTCGCTGGTCAAGTCTCCCACCTTGCCTGTAGGCGCCTTCAGGCCTCCCCACAGGGACAATGTGTGCTGCGCGTCATCGAGCGCATACCAGCCCAGGTCGACCGCGAAGTCGCCGATACTGGTCTGCGAATGATTCAAGTCGATCGTGGCTACACCTGAATAGGAATAATCGAGCTGCCGCTTCGGATAAAATGGGCGGTTGCCCCGTGAGAAACCGAAGGCTTGATGCCAGCCGTCGATGAGGGCATCGAGAACTCCGCCGCTGTCTTGGATGACAGGCACCGACAACCGGTAGCGCCAATCCGGCGCCAGTGCATTCTCGTAGCCGAGATCGAGCGCGGTGCTCTCGCCGTCCACCAACAGGGACTCACGCCCGCGTGATTCCACATTGAGTGTGTTGCTGACCAGCAGCGTCGCGGACATCACGGCGTCAGCGTCGCGCCGTGAATCGCTGGGCAACGGCAGGTAGAAACCCCGCAACAGCGGGTTTTCGTCGCGCGTAGCAAAGAATTCGTCGGCCCGCGCCGGTCCGCACGTTAAATTACCGCACGCCAAATCCAGAATCGCAGCTAAGGCGCCGACCGATACGCCTCGCGCTCTGCCTGAGGGCTGCATGCCCTATCAGATCTCGGAGCGGCGCATGCGCAGCTGAATGGCACAGAGAACGAGAGCGACGCCGGCGGCGGCGCCGATCCAGGTTTCCGGGCTCGACAGGAAGCCGCCGAGGTTCAGAAAGCTCCAAATGCTCGACGGTGTCCGGATGGTGTCGTGATCGACCACCGTGGTCACCCAAGCCGCGCTTCCCGGATTGACGTTGAATGCGTCGGCCGGCAGGCTCAATCGTCGCAACAGCATTTGAGCAATCACATGCGTGCCCAGGAACAGGCGCTCGGCGAGCATCAGTGCGAGCGGCGGCAGGAGAGACCAAAGCATGACGGCGCGCTTGGCCCATGCAGAGATGACCAGCAAATAGGCGCTCAGCGGCAAATACCAGATGGCGGTGACCACGATAAGGTACAGCCATAGGCCCTGGAGCTGCAGCCAGGCGTCGGCATGCCACAGCGCACCGCCGATGAAGGAACTGGCGCGCACCGAAATAATGAACGCCATCAGCAGCGTGGTGAGGTCGGCAACCCCCGCATACACCAGGGGAATGATGATGAGGGCGACGGCGAGCTTGGACAGGACGGTAGCCGCATCGGATATGGGCAGGGACTTCCAGAATAGGACGCTGCGATCCTTGCGGTCCGCGTACAGGCAATCGAGCAGGTACCAGGTAGAGTAGATGGCCATCACGACGAAGAAAATCACGCCCACGATTCCCAGAAACGCCTGACCGACAGCTTGGCCCGGAAGATGCGCCGGCAGCGCCATCAGGTCGATTCTGCTGAACAGCGCCGCGAGCAGCAGGAAACCGCTGAGCACCGCCGGAAATATCCAGATCGCACGGTTCTCCCAGAATTCGCGACGAATCAGCCAGCGGTAAGTGTTCATGTGGCGGCTCCCGACAGCTTGGCGACGAATAGATCCGAGACGCTCGGCGTGTGCACCTCACCGAGACCCGCCAGCGTGTTTAGATCGGGATGCTCGAAGTACAGCACCGTCTTGCCGAGCATGCGACGTTCGTAGAACGGCTTCATTGCGCGCGCGTTATTGATGGTATCCGCCGCCACCGCGACTGCGGCGTAGCGCGTCGCGATATCCTCGAGCGAGGAGTCGAGTACGATGCGCCCCTTGTCGATGAACAGCACATCGGTCAGCAAATTCTCGACCTCTTCTACTTGATGCGTGGTGATCAATATGGTCCGGGTCTCATCCATATAGTCGTTCACCAACGCGTCGTAGAAGGCGCTGCGCGCAAGAATATCGAGCCCCAAGGTCGGTTCGTCGAGCACCAGCAGCTTGGCATCGATGGCCATGGTGAGCGCCAAGTGCACTTGGGTCTTCATACCCTTGGACAGTTCGCGCATGCGGCGCTTGCCGGTAATTTGCGTTTTGGCCAACAGCTCCTGCGCCCGATCGCGGCGAAATTTCGGGTGTACGCCGGCGACGAAGTCGATGGCATTATCCACACGCAGCCATGCTGGCAGCACGGCGACGTCTGCAATGAAGCAGGCGTCGAACATGAGCTCGGCACGTTGACGGAAGGGCTCTCGCCCCAACACCGAGAGCTGCCCCTCGTAGTGGGTCAATCCCAGAATGGCGCGCAGCGCGCTGGTTTTGCCGGCGCCGTTCGGGCCGATGAGCCCGACGATTCGACCGGCTTGCACGGTAAAATTGGCGCGGTCGAGCGCAAGGTGCGCCCCATATTTTTTCGTCAGTTCTCGAGCTTCAATGAGCGGCGGCATGATGGGGTCTCATTCTTCTTTGGCGTCGCTGCCGCGGGGCGGCGGTGCCGGATGGGTAAGCGCAGGTGTTTGCGCAAACAATTCCTGAGCGGAGAATCCGAGCCTGTTGATGACCGCCAGAACTTGCGGCCATTCCTCGTTGAGGAAGCGCTCGCGTTCTCCGGCCAGCAGCAGCCGCTGGGCACCTTCGCTGACATACATACCTCGACCGCGGCGCTTCTCGACCAGGTGCTCGTCCACTAGCTGCTGATAACCCTTCAGCACCGTCAGTGGATTGAGCCGATAATCGGCCGCAACCGCCCGCACGGAGGGCAACGGGTCACCCTCCTTTAGCGCGCCCTCGAGAATGAGGGCAACCATTCGATCGCGCAGTTGGCGATAGATCGGCTGGTTATCGTTCCAATTAGGGTCCATTGAACTTTCTAGTCTAAGGCAACCTGCAGGGACGCCGGGATCAAACCGAGCCGTGTTGGACGGTGGCGATCTGGGCCAACGAGGGGACGCCGGCATGCTGCTGCAATTGGCCGTTGAAGAGGTAGGCAACCCCACCGATGATCACGCTGTTCATCATCAGGGCAACGGCAAGGGCGGCAAGTTTGGTTGAGATCTGGGTGTTCATTTGAGTCTCCGTTGAGGTGTCTAGGTAGTCATCGAGGTGTTTCGGTGACTTGGTGATATAGTTACATACAACACCAATACATACAAGCACGTGCTGAAATATTTTTGGCCAATGCACCCGGGCGCGGAAAACCCGAGCCCCTTCAGGACTCGCCGCTCGTCCATAGCGGATTAATCATCTATGTATCAATAACTTAGCGTCGTGTGCGCCCGCATTGACGCGATTTGACCCGCGCAGCAAGGCGGGCATCGGGGTGTTTTGCGGTTTGATAAATAAGATTCGCAGCATCACTTGTACGCAAACAAAGAAAGACAACAAAGGCCAGTTTCGCGTTCAGGAAGGAAAAAAAAATGCCGGTGACGGACAAGGAAGGACCTTGGGCCGACGCATGCAAGGATCGCGTTGGCAGTCTCACCACCGTCAAATGGAAACAGCAGCATTGAAGCCAAACGGAGAATCGGCGCAAAGCTGAGGTGATTTTGAGTTTTTGCGCTCGGCGTTTTTCACTCGCGTATGCTTCAGGATATGGAGCCGCTGGACGAGGACGCCGGACTGATGCTGCGGTACCGAGAGGGTGACGCCGGTGCTTTCTTGGTGCTGTACGCACGGCACAAGGGGCCGCTATATCGCTATCTACTGCGGCAAGTGCGCAACGCCGGCGCGGCCGCGGATTTATTTCAGGAAGTCTGGTCGCGCTTGATCGCCACCCGCGCGAGATATGAGGCGCGCGCGAAATTTGCTACGTACCTGTTTCACATCGCTCACAACTGTACGATGGATTTCTTTCGGCGCGACCTGCGCATGCAAACAGCCGCACGAGCGGATGATGCCGCGGCGCTGGCGGGAGAACCAGAGGTGCCAGAGCACCAGCGCCCCGACGGCATCGCGGAATTCGCCGAACAACAGTCAGCACTGCTCGCGGCCTTGGGAAGCTTGCCGCGAGAGCAGCGCGAGGCGTTTCTGCTGCACGAAGAAACAGGATTGACCATCGAGGAGATCGCACGCGTGATGGACGTGGGCGTCGAGACGGCCAAGAGCCGGCTGCGCTATGCCATCCGCAAATTGAAGAAGTCGCTGGACCCGGCTGAAACTTCACAACGGCAGCCACTGCGCACAGCGTCGTCGAACGGTACTCGACTCAATGCATCCACCTGACGAATTAGACGAGCATTTGCGCGGCGGGAGCACCCTATCGCGCCAATATCGCAAAGCGTCCGCGCCGCTGCCGCCCGCGGCGCTCGAGCGTCGCGTGCTGAAAGCCGCCGTTGTGCCGGGCGCCGTAGCACAGGATGCCACTGCGCCGTCGCCCGCGCAGGCTGATGCGCGAGGCGATGCGCAATACGCTGTCGCAGGCGAACCGAGTGACGCACACGCGAAGCCGCTGTATCTCGCGCCGCTGGCATTCGCTGCCAGCGTCCTGCTATCCATGGCCGTCGTGCTCGCCATCGTGTTCGGGCCGCAACCGGCCAAACACCGCAACGAGGCGCCGCGTCTGGTGCGCACCGCGATCCATGCCGGACTCGCGTCCAATTCTCTCAGTACCCACAAGCGCGAGCTCTACAGCAGCGATCCGCCGCGCGTGCGTCCCGCGGCGCAGTGGCTGGCCGACATTGACGCGTTGCGCCGTGCCGGACGCAACAGCGAAGCTGACGCGGAACAGCGCCACTTTCGCAGCGCCTATCCCGGGGATGCGGGCGGCGAGCTCAAGTCCCTGCCGTGAAGCCCCCGCTCGGCGCGATTTCGGCTAACATTCCCCGCCTCTGCGTCCGGAGCTAATCATGAAAAAGCCAGTCACTGTCACCATCACCGGCGCGGCCGGAAATATCGGCTACGCGCTCGCGTTTCGCGTCGCTTCGGGTCAGATGCTGGGCGCCGACCAACCGATCAACCTGAATCTGTTGGAGATCCCTGCCGCGAGCGCGGCAGTACAAGGCGTGGTGATGGAGTTGAACGACTGTGCCTTCCCCACCCTCAATAAAGTCACCGCATCGAGCGATGCCGGCGTCGCCTTCAAGGACTGCAACTTCGCCATGCTGGTCGGGGCTCGCCCACGCGGCCCCGGCATGGAGCGCAAGGATCTGCTGCTGGAGAACGCCAAGATATTCTCCGCTCAAGGAAAGGCGCTGGATGCCGCCGCCAGCCGCGATGTGCGAGTGTTGGTGGTCGGCAATCCTGCCAATACCAATTCACTGATCGCGCAGCGCAACGCCCCTTCCTTGCCGCCGAATCGCTTCACGGCAATGACGCGCCTGGATCACAACCGCGGGCTGGCACAACTTACCGAAAAGAGCGGCGCGCCCCTGGCGGACGTCAAGAAGATCATTATTTGGGGCAACCATTCGGCAACCCAGTATCCCGATCTGCACCATGCCACGGTGGCGGGGAAGCCGGCGCTGTCCGTAGTCGATGCGACCTGGTTCAAGGACAGCTTCATTCCGACGGTGCAGCAACGCGGCGCGGCGGTGATCAAGGCACGCGGCACTTCCTCTGCTGCGTCGGCGGCCGCGGCGGCGCTCGACCACATCCACGATTGGATGCTCGGCACACCGGCGGGCGATTGGGTCAGCATGTCGGTTGCCTCCGACGGCAGCTATGGGATTCCCGAAGGCGTGATCTATTCCTACCCGGTCACTTGCAAGAATGGCGAATACAGCATCGTTCAAGGATTGAGCATCAGCGACTTCAGCCGGGAGAAGATGCAGGCCACGCATCGTGAATTGCTGGAAGAACGGGATGGCGTGAAAGATCTCATCTGAATGCGTACTCCCCCATGAGTAGCATCGGCCTGGCGTGCCTGCATTTTCTTGCCTGGGCCGCGCTATTTTTTGGGGTAGTTCTCCTTGTCGCCTATCGGCGCGCCAGTCTTCTCCTGAGTTCCTGCGTACTCGGCGCGCTGCTGCTGGCGTACTGGGCATTCGGCGAGGCGCCGCAATGGTGGAAGATCGCCGTTTCCGTTCCCTACATCGCGCTGCTGCTGCTGAATATCCGGCCCTTGCGTCTGCGCATCCTGACGAGGCCGTTCTTACGCAGCTATCGCCGGTTATTGCCGTCGATGTCGGCGACGGAGCGCGAAGCCCTGGATGCGGGAACCGTGTGGTGGGATGGGGAATTATTCACGGGCGGCCCGAATTGGCAGAAGCTCATGTCGGCAAAGGTGCCGACACTCAGTGCGCAGGAGCAGGCTTTTCTCGAGGGGCCCTGCGAAGACCTGTGCGCCATGCTGGACGATTGGGACATCACCCACGTGCGCGCGGATCTGTCGCCGCAGGTGTGGTCTTTCATCAAATCGAGCGGCTTCTTCGCGATGATCATTCCGCGGCGTTATGGTGGCCTGGAATTCTCCGCCTATGCGCACTCCTGCGTGCTGATCAAGATCGCCTCGCGCTCCGCAGTAGCGTCATCGACCATCGCCGTGCCGAATTCCTTGGGACCGGCGGAACTGCTGCTGCACTATGGCACCGAGGAGCAAAAAAATTACTTGCTGCCGCGCCTGGCCCGCGGCGAGGAAGTGCCCTGCTTTGCGCTCACCGGCCCGCGCGCCGGATCCGACGCGGCCTCCATTCCCGACACCGGCATCATCTGCCGCGGCCTGTGGCAGGGTGCGGAAGTCGTCGGCATCAGGCTCAATTTCTCCAAGCGCTATATCACTCTCGCGCCGGTTGCCACGTTGGTCGGACTCGCCTTTCGGCTGTTCGATCCCGAGCACCTCATGGGCGAACGCGTTGATCTGGGCATCACCTGCGCCTTGATTCCGCGCGATACGCCGGGCGTCAGCATCGGCCGGCGGCACTTCCCGCTGAATGTGCCGTTTCAAAATGGACCGATTCAGGGGCATGACGTATTCGTGCCCATCGACGCCATCATCGGCGGCTTCGCCACGGCCGGCCAAGGGTGGCGCATGCTGGTGGAGCAATTGTCGGTGGGGCGATGCATATCGCTGCCTTCGAGTGCGACCGGCGGCGCGCAGGCAGCGGTGTATGCCTCAGCGGCGTACGCGCGCATACGCCGTCAGTTCAACATGCCCATCGGGCGCTTCGAAGGCATCGAGCAGGTGCTGGCGCGCATGGCCGCGCGCACCTACATCATGGACGCGGCGCGCTCGGTCACCGCCGGCGCCATCGACGGCGGGGAAAAGCCGTCGGTGCCGTCCGCCATGTTGAAATATCACGTCACCGAATTCGGCCGCATGGTCGGCAACGACGCCATGGATGTGCACGGCGGCAAGGGCATTTGCCTCGGTCCTAAAAATTACCTCGGCCGCGGCTACCAGATCGTACCGGTGGCGATCACGGTCGAAGGGGCGAACATCCTGACGCGCAGCCTGATCATATTCGGCCAGGGAGCCGTGCGCTGCCACCCATTCGTGCTGCGGGAAATGAATGCCGCGCGCAATCCGGACCGGGAAGCCGGCGTCGCGGAATTCGACCGCGCGCTGCTGGGACATATCGGCTTCGCGATTTCAAACGCCGCGCGTTCAGCGGTAATGGCGCTGACTATCGCACGCTTCACCCGGGCGCCGACGGCCGGCCCCACCAAGCGCTACTTCCAGCATGTGAACCGTTACAGCGCCTCCTTCGCACTGGCCACCGATATCGCCATGCTGGCGCTCGGCGGCTATCTCAAGAAGAAGGAAAGCCTGTCGGCGCGGCTGGGAGACGTGCTCTCCGCCATGTATCTGGCCTCGATGGTGCTGAAGCATCATGAGAACCAGGGCGGCCCGGCTGCGGATCTGCCCTTGGTCGAATGGGCATGCCGCAGTCTCTTGTACCAGGCACAAGAACAGCTGCATCTGTTCCTGCGCAACTTTCCCAACAGGCCCCTGGCAGGCTTGATGCGACTGCTCATCTTCCCGCGCGGGCTGACGTATTTTGCCCCGAGCGATCGTCTGGGACGCGACATCGCCGATTTGATCATGAACCCGACGGACTCGCGGGAGCGCTTGAGCCGATACATTTACAAGACGCAGACGTCGAGTAACCCGCTGGGCCTGCTGCAGGAGGCGCTGATTTTATCGACGATGGCGGAGGGACTCGAAAAGCGCATACGAGTGGACGGCGTCAAGACGGGCCGAATCACGTCGTTGGATCTGCCGGGACAGATTGCCGAGGCGCAGCAGCTGGGGATACTGACTGAAGCCGAGGCGGCGGTTTTGCGCGACTACGACGCCAAGGTGTCGAATCTCATCGACGTCGATGACTTCGCAACGCATGAATTGGCAGCGGGTGGTGCGGGCAGCCACTCGCACTCATGACCGCGCAAACTCCCGATCCTTCGAGCGCCGCAGCGCCGGACGCCGGTGGGCCGGCCCCCGGTACGCCGGCGTATTTGGCCGCAGCTGGAAAAGCACGGTGGCCAAGGCATTCGCACTTTTTGCGGTGTATTTGGTCGTATTGTTAATCACCATGAGCGGCGTATTTCTGTATGCCGCATTGCAGCTGTAAGATGGGCGGCAGGTATGAAATTTGCCATCACCGTGGAATGACATGCAGCGCAGCCAGCCCTCACGCGGCGACGAGCGAGCGATTCTGCACATCGACATGGACGCATTTTATGCGTCGGTGGAGGAACGCGACCGTCCGGAACTCAAAGGCAAGCCCTTAATCGTCGGCGGCATGGGCGCTCGCGGAGTGGTCGCAGCGGCAAGTTATGCCGTACGTCGATTCGGTGTGCGCTCGGCCATGCCTATGCGCGAGGCGCTGCGGCGCTGTCCGGAGGCTGTGTGCGTGCAGCCGAGAATGGCGCGCTACAAAGAAATCTCGGGTCAGGTGTTCGCGATTTTTCACGAGTTCACTCCACTGGTCGAGGGCCTTTCATTGGACGAGGCATTTCTCGACGTCACGTCCAGTCGGCAACTGTTGGGGCCGGCGCAGGCCATCGGCAGCGAAATTCGGCGCCGCATTGCTAAGGACCTCGGCCTCACCGCATCGGTGGGCGTCGCGCCCAACAAGTTGCTGGCGAAAATCGCTTCCGATCTGAACAAACCTGACGGCATGTGCCGGATCGGTGCGGACAATGTCCGGGGCATGATGGACGGATTGCCCATAGAGCGGTTGTTCGGCGTGGGCCCTAAAACCGTGCCGGCGATGCACGCGGCGGGGATCTTCTGTTGCGGCGATTTACGCAAGGCAGGTGAAGAGGAATTACGGCGGCTTTTCGGCAAGCATGCGCAGGCCATGCAGCACCGCGCATCGGGCATCGACGACAGGCCGGTGAAGCCGAATCGCGAGGAGAAATCGATCAGCGCCGAAGAGACTTTTGCCACGGACATTCACGAAGCGCCCCTGCTCACCGTGAAATTGCTGCGCCTCGCCGATCGAACGGCGTCGCGGCTGCGTGCACAGCATCTTATCGCGAGCACGGTGAACGTAAAGATTCGGCGCAGCGATTTCACCACGTTTACGCGACAGCGCTCCTTGGGGACTGCGACCCAGGACACGGCAGCCGTCTCGGCCGCGGCGAAGTGCTTGCTGGAGGAATGGTTGGCGATGCATCCCAATGCCGCGGTGCGGCTGTTGGGAGTCGGCGTCAGCGAACTGCACACGCTACAACAGGCGGATCTGTTCGCGGATGTTCCCGCGCAAGGTGCGCGATTGGACACGGCCATTGACGGGATCCGCGACCGATTCGGATCCGCCATGCTGACTCGCGCCAGTCTGCTCACCCGATCGCCGTGCGGTTGAGATTGCCATGTACTTAAGTTTTTTTGGGCTCAACGAAAAGCCCTTCGCCATCACGCCGGATCCGCGCTATCTGTACTTGAGCGAGCGTCATGCGGAGGCACTCGCGCATCTGTTGTATGGCGTCAACGAATCCGGGGGCTTCATTCAGCTGACCGGGGAGGTGGGCACCGGAAAGACCACTGTCGTGCGCACCTTGTTGTCGCGCGTTCCGCATCACGCCGACGTCGCAGTCATATTGAATCCGCGCATGACTCCCATCGAGTTCCTGCTCACCATCTGCGAGGAGCTCGGCCTCGATCTGACGGACGCCGACCGCGACAGCGTCAAGCAAATGGTCGACGCGTTGAATCGCCGGCTGCTGGCGGCGCACGCGGAAGGGCGCCGCGTCATCGTGATCGTCGACGAGGCGCAGAACCTGTCCGCCGATGTCTTGGAGCAGGTGCGCCTGCTGACCAATTTGGAAACTCCCACACAGAAGCTGCTGCAAATCATTCTGATCGGGCAGCCCGAGCTGCGTGAATTGCTCGATCGCACCGAGTTGCGCCAGCTGGCACAGCGAATCACCGGCCGATACCATTTGGAGCCGCTGTCGAGGGAGGAAACGCAGGGCTACGTGCGCCATCGGTTGCGCGTCGCCGGCGCCGCCGATGAAATCTTTGCGCCGGCGGCGCTCGCCGAGGTGCACCGGGTATCGGCTGGCATCCCGCGAGTGATCAACGTCACCTGCGACCGGGCGCTGCTCGGCGCGTATACCGAGGAAACTCGTAAGGTGACCGCCGGTTTGGTGCGCCGCGCCGCAGGCGAGGTGTATGGGCGGCGGTTCATGCCGTCATGGCTGGCGTGGCTTTGCGGTGCGTTGGGTTTGTTGGCGCTCGCGGGCGTGGCTCTAGTCAGCGCGCCGCTGTGGCAGCGGCTTCCCTCTGCCCTGCACGCCTTTGTCAGCCGGCCGGAGCACACCATCCCGTCGCCCGCGGCTCTCGATGCGACCGTTGCAGCATCGGCGGCAACTGCGGCGGCGGCAGACGCACCTCGAGCCGTACAGGTCGCGAGCCAGGCAGCGTCCCCTGCTGTCTCCATCAATGAATTGCTCGCGGCCAACAGCGCGAATACCAGCGATGCTGCGGCCTTCCGGCGGCTGCTGTCGCTGTGGGGAACGGCCATGGCGGATGACAAGGATCCCTGTGGGCAGGCGCTCAAGGCGGGATTGTCCTGCCTGGAGCAGCGCGGCTCTTGGGCGCAGGTCCGGGCCCTGAACCGGCCGGCCATCCTGACGCTGATCGACGATCATGGGCAACGGCATCGCGTCGTGCTATCTGCGCTGGACGATAAGTACGCGACGTTGAATTTAGGCGAGCACGATGAGCGAGTGCCGCTGGAGGAAATCTCGCGCGACTGGTTCGGGGAATTTACCGTGGTTTGGAAGCCCAAGACAGCACGCACCCGGCAGTTGTCTCTGGGTATGAAGGGCGACGAAGTGCGCTGGCTGCGGCGCAGTCTCAACGCACTGCAGGGCGCGGCAGCGGATCCGGAACACGGCGATGTCTACGATCAGGAACTGGCGATCGCCGTGCAGAATTTCCAGCGGCAACATCGACTCAATGTCGATGGTGTTGCCGGACTGCAGACCCAAGTGGTCCTCGACACGGCGCTGGCCGAGCCCGGCTCGCCTCTGCTGCTGCCCAACTCGCCGCGCGGCAGCTAGAATCCGCCATGTCCTTCATTCTCGACGCACTCAAGAAATCTGAACTCGAACGTCAGCGGCAAACCGTGCCGGGGCTGATGGATACTCGCTTGGGGGTGCGGCGGCGCCCGCTGCCGCGCTGGGCCATTGCCCTAGGCGCGCTGCTGGCGATCAACCTGTTGGTCTTGACCTACGCGCTGGTGAAAAAGAGCACGGCCGCCCCGCCGGCATCCAAGTCCGCGCAGAGCTCATCGCCCCTAAGGTCGGCCACTCCGGTGGCGGCCGAGCCCGCGCACTTCAGTCCTTTGGATGCCGCGCCGCAGTATGCGCCCGAGATTCCGGTCACGGCGTCAGCGGACAAGACATCCGCGGCGGACAAGCCGGCCGCTCGCCCCATCCGCCGGGCGGACCCGCTGCTGTCCGATGAGGACACTCAAGCCGACAACCAGGAAGTGCTGCCTTCCATCAGCGAGTTGAGCTTGAGCGGCGCGCAGGCCCTCCCCGACTTGCACCTCGATGTGCATGTGTACGGCACCCGGGCAGCCGAGCGCTTCGTGTACATCAACATGCGAAAGTACCACGAGGGGTCCGCCTTACAGGAGGGCCCGGTCGTCGAGCGCATCCGGCGCGACGGGGTGGTGCTGAATTACCAAGGCCTGCGATTCATACTGCCGCGGCAGCAGTGAGAGCGCTCGGCTAGGGCGACTGCGCCGGCCAGACTACTCGGCCAGCACGAAGGTCACTTTCAAGCGAACCCGGTACTCAGTGATCTTACCCTTGACGATGACTAAGTCCTGGCTCGCAACCCAGGCGCCCGCGACATTCTTCAAGGTCTTGGTGGAGCGTTTCACGCCGTTCTCGATGGCGTCATCGAAACTTTTCTTGGAAGAGGCAATGATTTCCGTGACCCGTGCGACTGATGTCAAGTTCGGCTCCCGCATTTCTTGAGGTTTAAGCGCTTCATCCTGACAGAGATAGCCGCAGTCGTACAATCGGTGGTACGGTTTGCAGATGTATCCGTTTTTCGCACGCTTCTCGCTGACGGCCCTCCTATCGCTGGGGCAATTCGCGGTCGCTCTAGCGGGCACGATCGACGGCGCCATCTCGTTCCCCAGCGAGCTCGTCCCGTCGATGACGGTGTACCTCACCAACCTTGACAGCTCGCGAGTGCGCACCCTGCAATTGGCTCGCGGCCAGACCCATTTCAACGTCGATGTGCCCGCCGGACGCTACCGGGTATTTCTGGCGCCCAACGAGCCCGGTGCGCCCAATATCTATGGCGCATACACCCAGTACAGCTTGTGTGCGCAGCGTGAGACCGGCACTTGCGAGGATCACGCGCTGGTTGAAGTGACCGTCACCGCGAAGACGCGGCACAGCGCAGTGACCATCGACGATTGGTACCTGACCGATGACGTCACCGAGCAGATCGATCATATCCTCGGCATCGCATCGAGCAGCGCGTTCGACTCCGAGCCCATGAGCGCGCCGCGATTTTCTGAGTACCCGAGCGCGACGTCCGAGGTCTCTGTGCCGCCGAAGATCGATCTTGTCGGAAGCGAATTGTCCGAGGAGGACCGCGCGCTGCTGCAGGCCTCGCTGGCGAACGGGCCGAACTTCGCCGGACAAGTCACCGCGACGCTTGCGAGCTGCGGCCTGGCTTGCGGCCGCCTGCTGCTGCTCGATTGGCGCAGTGGCGCGGTGCGGCACGTGACTGCGACCAATCCGCCGGCCGAGATGCAGGCGGCGTTGCCATGCCGGCCGGAAGAGGCGCTGCTGTTCCGTCGCGACAGCAGGCTCCTCATCATGAGTCGCGTGCGCGGGACCGAGGTGGTGACCCAGTATTTCGTGTGGAATCAGAATAATGCAGCGCTGCTGCCGAGCGGCGAATATCAGCGAACTTCGCAGACGTTCTGTGCTGTTGCGGCGCGTTAGTCCCGATCATGCGATGATTGAGCCATGCGCAAAATCTTAACACTAACCATGAGCGGTTTGGTCACCGTGTTGCCGTTGGCGCTGACGGTGTACGTGATTTGGTGGCTGGTGAACACGGTCGAGGGATGGCTGCGGCACGCGCTGATTGCACTCGGCATCATAAGCCCGCAGCACTACTGGCCCGGCCTCGGACTGATCGCAGGTTTCCTGCTGCTGCTGGTCGTCGGCAGCCTGGTCAACGCCTACGCGGGCAAGATTTTCCTGCGCTATTGGAACGACTTTCTGGGACGGATTCCGTTTGTGAAAACGCTGTACGGCGGTTTTCGCGATGTGGTCAGCCTGTTGCCGTCCGGCAGCGGCGAGAAGCGTGACTTGCAGCGCGTGGTACTAGCACGCTTCGCCGACGTGCATGCCATCGGATTCGTCACCCGCGAGGACGTCCCAGCCGTGCTCCTGCCGCATGGCGGCAGTGACTGGGTGACGGTCTATTTTCCCATGAGCTATGCCTTCGGCGGCTATACCATTTACCTGCCGCGCGATCGCCTGCAGCCGCTCGACATCTCGGTCGAGGATGCGATGCGATTGGCGATAACCGCGGGTCTGACGGCTGCCGGCGGCCGCACTAGCAGCTAGGAGCCGGTCTGAGTATTCAACGTGGTGGGATGCTCTGGGTGATGAGGTGCCTGGCTGCACTGGTGCTCGCCGTAGCTCATGTCGCGGCCGCAGCCGGCGCAACGGCGCCCGGCGCGACGGCGCCCGGCGCGACCCCATCGCGATCCGGCTCGCAGCCCGAGGCCACGAAGTATCAGCACTGGCGAGCCATCGCTGCAACCGTGCTGGCGGCGCGCGGTGATGCGAGCTCGCTGGCGACGGCGGCCGCGCTGCGCTTCGCAGGCTCGAGCGGCGCCGCAAAGGCGGGTGGTACGGGCTCCAATGCCGGGCCGACGGCGCTGGAGCTGGCGGCTCGGGCCGCCGAACTGGCGCCGCAAAACGCCAGCATCGGCTGGTTGCAATTGCAATTGTGTGCGGCTACCCCTTCCTGCGATATCCGTGACGCCGCCACCGTCATGCGTTGGGTGGATGCGGACAACGGCGCGGCTTGGCTGCAGATTCTGGCCACCGCGCAGCGGGAAAAAGACGCGACGGAAGTGGAGCGGGTACTCGCAGACATGGCGCAGGCGGCACGCTTCGATTTCTACTCGAACCGTATCGTGGTGTTGATGGCCGACTCCCTGCGGGCGGCGCGCGGCCGGCTGCCGGGCGACTTTGCCGGGTCGGACTCGGCGAGATTGTCTACCGTCAATAGGATTGCGGGCGGCGAACTCATTCCGTCCTTGACGGCGCTGGTGGAGGCCTGCCGGGAATCGAGCACCGTTCCAGAGCGGCGCGAGTTGTGCCTGAAATTATCGAAAACCATGCAGCACAGCGATAGCGTTACTGCGCAGCTGACCGGCTTTAGTATCGAGAGACGCCTGCACGCGCCGGATAGCAAGGAGGTCCGGGTAATCGCAGAACGCCGGCATGTGCTGGAATGGCGTGTCGCAGCAGCCGCCAAGTTCGACGACCCGCTCCTTCCTTGGACCAAGAACGCGCGCGCCCGACTGCGGCTTGCGCACATGCGCACACTACCGCGAGAAGAGGATGTCTGCATCGCGATTCTGCGAGGACACAATATGGCGCTCGAACCGCCGCAGATGCGTCCCTGATCGAGACACCGCTCAGGTGTCGTGCGACTTGAACCAGGCGAGCACGTAGGCCACCTTGTCGATGAGCAGGCTGGGCCGCGCTGAGATGTCATGCGAGGCATTGGGGACGCGCACCAACGCGGTGTCGACCTTGCGCAATTTCAACGCTTCGTAAAACTGCTCCGCCTCGCTCGACGGCGTGCGGTAGTCCACTTCGCCGGTCATGAGCAGCGTGGGCGTGTGCACGTTGCCCACATAGGCGAGCGGCGAACGTTTCCAATAGGACTGCACATCATCCCAGGGAAAACCGTCGAACCAGTAACGGGAAAAGTAATTGGTCATATCGGCGGTCAACACGAAGCTGGTCCAATTGATCACGGGCTTGACCACCACCGCGGCACGAAAGCGGTCGGTGTGGCCGACGATCCAGGCCGTGAGCACACCGCCGCCGCTGCCGCCGGTGACGAACAGGCGTTGAGGATCGACATAGCCGCGGCCGATGGCGGCATCCACACCGGACATGAGATCGCCGAAGTCATTGTCCGGATAAGCGTGGTGGATCAAATCGGCGAACTCCTCACCGTAACCCGTGCTGCCGCGCGGGTTGAGATACAGCACCACATAGCCGGCGGCGGCATACAGCTGAATCTCCGCGGCGAAGCTCGGTCCGTAGCTCGCGAAAGGTCCGCCGTGAATTTCGAGCAGCAAGGGATATTTCTTCGCCGCATCGAACAGCGGCGGCTTGACGATCCATCCCTGTATGCGGCGATGATCGACTGACGAGTCGAAAGTAATTTCCTCCACCGCGCCGACAGTCCGCTGGCGGAGCAAGGGGTCGCTCAAGGCGGTCAATGTCACGATGTCGCGCGGCGCGGTACCGGTGGCGAGTGCCGCAGGCTCGAGAGGAGTGGCGCGGGTATAGGCAAAGCGCGGGTTAGCCCCACCGTTGGCAGCGATCGAAAATGATCCGCCCGAGTAGGGCCGGGTGATGTCCGCGCCGCCCAGATCTCCGGCCAACACGCGGATTTTGCCGCTCAGATCGATGGCGGCGAGCTTGCCCGATCCATGATCGTCATATTCAAATATCAACTGCCGACTGTCGCCCGTCCAACGCGGTGCCTCGGCGTCACGGTCGAGACTCGCGGTGAGGGAGCGCGAGTGACTACCGTCGCTGTCCATGACATACAGCTGGGTCGCCTGGTAGCCCAAGCGTTTGTCGTC
>JAYTXS010000203.1:0-7353 GCA_043742845.1 Gammaproteobacteria bacterium | reverse complement strand
GGCGCGCGCCCGAATAGGCCGCGGCTGAAGGTCACGGTCGCCCAGACCGTCTCGAAGGCGTCGGTGCACAGTTCCTGCGGCACCAGACCAATGATGGCGCGTGCTGCGCGATAGCCGCGCACGATGTCGTGACCATCCGCAGTCACCGTTCCGGCGCTCGCGGTGACTATGCCGCAGATGATGTTGATCAATGTGGTCTTGCCCGCGCCGTTGGGGCCGAGCAGTGCGAAGATCTCGCCTTTGTTGATGTCCAAGGTGATGGGCTTTAGGGCCTGCACGCCGGAGGCATAGGATTTGACGACCCCTTGGATCGAGATGACCGGTTTCATGGCGCTGTCGCGGGCAATTCCGTACTCAGGCACTGGCGATCCGCTTGACTACGTTGCTCGTAAATTCGTCCGTGCTCGACCGCCCACCCAAGTCGCCCGTTCTGATCTGGTCCACATTGAGTGTTAGATCGATGGCGGTGCGCAGACGCGCGGCCATATGCGGCAGGTGGCAGTGCTCGAGCATCATGGCTGCTGCCAGCATCAGGGCAATCGGATTCGCCACGCCCTTGCCGGCAATGTCCGGCGCAGAGCCGTGCACGGCTTCGAAGATGGCGGCGTTCGCTCCAATGTTGGCGCCGGGTGTCATTCCCAAGCCGCCCACCAGGCCCGCGACCAGATCGGAGAGAATGTCGCCGAATAAATTCGTGGTGACCAGTACATCGAATTGCCACGGATTCAGCACCAGCTTCATGGCGCAGGCGTCGATGATGACGGTGTCCAGGATGAAGCGGCCTTTGTACTTGCGCTCGTACAGCTCCAGACCAGTCTCCAGAAAAATTCCGGTTAGGGCCTTCATGATGTTGGCCTTGTGCACAATGCTCACTCTCTTGCGTCCCGTCGCCACCGCGTGCTCGAACGCGAATTCCAACAGACGACGGCTGCCTTGGCGCGTGTTGACTCCCGTCGCCATGGCCACTGCGTGCGGATCGTCGTCGATCTGAATGTAGTGCTCGTGGCCGATGTATAGGCCTTCAAGGTTTTCACGCACGACCACCAGATCGATCTTGTCGAAACGGCCGCCGGGGATCAGCGTGCGCGCGGGCCGCAGGTTGGCGTATAGCTTGAATTCTTCACGCAAGCGCACATTCGAGGATCGGTAACCGCCGCCGGACGGCGTCTCCAGGGGACCCTTCAAGGCCAGGCGAGTGCGTCTGATGCTGTCGATGGTCTGCGCCGGCAACGGATCGCCCGCCGATTTGACCGCCTCCATCCCGGCCACTTGGCGATCCCACTCGAAGGGAGCCCCGAGCGCCTGCAGTACGGCGAGCGTGGCGCCGATGAGTTCTGGGCCGATCCCATCTCCGGGGATGAGCGTTGCGGGTATTGACTGTGGCATCGATGCGCTCTTAAGTGGGAAGGCGATGGATTAGGATACTCGAAGTGCGCGGCTTTGGACTGCGCCTCTGACGGAGGATTGCTCATTTCCAACGATGAATTCATCGCAGCGACGCGCCGCTGGCTGGAACGTTCCGTGATCGGCCTCAATCTGTGCCCATTCGCGCAGAGCGTGTACCGCGGCAGCCGCGTGCGCTTTCGCGTCAGCGAGCAGCGCAGCGCGGCTGCGTTACTCCAGGATCTTCGTGAGGAATTGAACGGCCTGCAGGCGGCCGATCCGCTGCAATGCGAGACCACGCTGCTGATCCATCCATGGGTGCTGGCCGATTTCATCGAGTACAACGACTTTCTTGAGGTGTGCGAGGCGACTATCGTTGAACTCGATCTGGAGGGCGAGCTGCAAGTTGCCAGCTTTCACCCGCAGTATCAGTTCGCCGGAACGCAGCCACAAGACATCGAGAATTATACCAATCGATCACCGTACCCCATGTTGCATTTGTTGCGCGAAGCCAGCATTGAACAGGCTATCGCCGCGGTGCCGGATCCCGATGAAATCTACCGCCGAAATATTCGCACGCTGCGCGAATTGGGTCACGCAGGCTGGCATCTGCTATGGCGCGATTAGTCCTCTGACCTAAACCAAGCTCTTGCGCGTGGGAATGAAAGCTCGCTAGTTGCGGGCCGGAATGATCTCGGCAGCATCGCGCCGGTAGACCAAGCCGCCCTTCATGACGAGGTTGATCTGTTTGAACTGCTGCGGATTGTCGAGCGGGTTGCCAGGGGCTGCGACCAAGTCGGCATAGCGGCCGGTTTGCACAGAGCCGATCTGTGCGGACGCGCTTATCAGATCGGCCGCGTTGCGCGTGGCGGCATACAGCGCCTGAAGGGGCGTCATGCCATTGCCGATCAGCAGGCCGAACTCCATGCTGTGATCCCCTTGCCCCCAAGTCGGTACCGTAGGCGATCTTCACTCCGGACTTAACTGCAAGCGGCAAGTTGCGCTTGGGTAATAGGTCGTTCGCGAGTTCTTTCGCCGCAGTGCCGGGAGTCAAAAGATCGGGTTGATCGCGCGCCGCCGCGTAGAAGACGTCGTAGACGGTGAGGGTGGGAACGAGGTACGTGCCTTGCGCCTTCATCAGGGCAAACGTCTGAGCGGTTGCGAAGGAGCCGTGTTCGACAGAGTCGACACCGGCGCGTACCGCGTTTTCGATTGCTTCCTCGGGATAGATGTGTGCGGCCACTTTCATGCCGAGCGAGTGCGCGGTCTCCACTGCGGCGCGCATTTCGTCGTTGGTCATGAGCTGCTGGCGCGGGTCATCGCCCGTCGATGCGATGCCGCCCGACGGCATCATCTTGATCAAGTTGGCGCCGCGTCCCCGATGTTCACGGACCCGGATGCGCGCCTGTTCGGGAGAGTCAACCAGACCTCGCTCCCTGCCGGGATGCGAGAGTGCGGGATCGAGGCCGTTCTTTGGATCGCCGTGCCCGCCCGTGGGGCCCAGCGGCTCCAACGAGACCCAGAGACGCGGTCCTGGAATCTTGCCGTCGTTGATGGCGTTTCGCACCGAGACCGTTTCGCCGCCGCCGCCGACGTCGCGCGCGCTCGTGAAACCTTGCTGCAGCATCTGGCGTACGAACACGGTGGCATCGAGTGCCCGATCCGTATCGGTGTGCGTCACCCAGTATTCGGTGGCGTTGGTGCGGCTCGGCAATAGTTGCGAAATATGCACATGGCAATCGATGAATCCCGGCATCACCGTCGAGCTCGACAGGTCGATGATTTCAGCGCCCGCCGGCGTTACGAATCCCGACTCGAAGGAGAGAATTTTGTCGTCATGTATGAGGATGGACACCCGGTGTCGCGGAGCATCGGCCACTTTCGTCGATGAGGGTGCCGGCGTGGATGACGATATCCTTCGCATTGCATTGGGCCGCAGCTAATAGTGCAAAAAAACCCATCGCCAGTGCATGTTTTCGCAAGTATTTCATGAAGCTTCCCGGGATCTCGGACCGCAGACAACTGAAGTCTATCGCTTTCTCGTTTACTCGGTACAAACCGGCGCCGCGATGGCGGCGCGCCGCGGTGCACGGTCCCGTGCTAATCTTTGCTGCAGGTGGTCGCCGGCAGGTCCAGGGAGGATTCATGTACGTTAAACCAACCGCGCCTCGCAACATTGGCGGAGTTCTTGACGATTCGATCCGGTTGTATCGCGAGGGTTTTGCCAAGGTATGGCCCCTGGCATTGGCCGCGCAGGCGTTGTTGGTGGTGCCGACGCTACTTTTTCGGATCAAAATGCTGGGAAGCGGCGTTCCGAACCCTCAAGCCGCCCTCGCGATGTATATGACTTTCGCTTTTTGGCTGCCGTACGCGGCCGCCTTCATTGCCTCCATAAGCTTTTACAACGCCATCACCCTACAACTATCCGGCGTGTTTAACGGTCAGATTTTGCCGGCCGGCCAATCCTTAAGGGGCGGTTTGCGGTTGATGCCCCGGGTAATTTCGATGTTTCTGTTCTTCTTCCTTTGTTGGGCCGCCGCGGCGCTGTTGTTTTATTTTGCGTTCAAGGGCTCGGCGCTGATTCGTGCGATCTTGAGCATCGTTGCGTTTCCGCTTGCAGTTTATCTGCTGGGGCGAGTTTATCTCGTCAATGTCGCACTGGTCGCCGACGATCTTCCAGTCTTCAAATCGGTGGAAACTAGCTGGGCGTTGACGCGAGGAAATTGGTGGCGGGGAGCGACTATTTATACGGTCATCATTGTCATCGTGATGGTCTTATATTTCGTTGTCGGATTATGTACCGGCCTCGTGGTGGCCGCATTGGGACCTAAAAACATCGCCGGCATCGGACTCACCGAATTGTTTTCCCTGGTGGGGGGGACGCTGGTGTTTCCGCTGATTACGGCCACAATGCTTGGCATCTACAATGACTTCAAGCTGCGCAACGAGGGCACGGATCTGGCCGACAGAGTGAACGCTCTAGCATCTCGGTGATCGCGCCCTCTCGCCGCGCGTGCTCAATCATTGCGGTGTCCTTGACGGCAGTGCTGCCGCTGCGACTTATGGCGTCGCCGACCGCTATCGTCGAAGACTGCGCGGCCGGCGTGCCCGCGGAAATCTCCGGCATCAAAGGTCTCGATGCCGCCTGTCCGGGCCTGGAGCACGCCATTCAGGCGCTCGGCCTCGACCGTTTGCTGTACGACGGATGGAGCGAACAGCTCGACCGGCACTCGTTGCAGGATGTCTTGAGGTTGGTCGAACTCTATGGCGGGCGCAAGCCGGATGCGGGCCCCGATAGAGCTGCTTTGCCCGGTATTCTGAAGAGCATGGCAGGGGAACAGGCTCCGGCTCCCAAGTCTTGGTGGGATGCTTTCAAGGCCTGGTTGAAAAGCTGGTTGCAGGGCCACGACCCGGACTCGCTGTCGTGGTTAGACCGATGGCTGGATCGCATGCGGCAAACCGCCACGCTGGTGAATGCCATCCTGTACTCGCTGATCGGGCTGGTAGTGGTCGTCGCAAGCTGGGTGGTGTTCAACGAGCTACGAGCGGCGGGTCTCGTCACGCGCAGGCGGGCTCCCGCCGTGTCCGGGAGATCCGAAAGCGTCGCTACGACGAGTAGTTCCGTAAATCCTGGCTCGGAACCGGTCGCCCTCACAGAGCGGATAGCCGCGCTGTTGCGCCTGCTCGTTCGACGGTTGATGCAGACCGGGAGACTCACATCGGAACGCAGTTTGACGCATCGTGAGCTGGCGGTGCGCGGCGCCTTCGACAGCGACGCGCAGCGAGCGGTGTTTGCCGCTGTGGCGAGCAGCGCCGAGTCGATTCTCTATGGCGCGCACGGTGTGCCGGCCGAACATCTGGACAGAGTGCTGCGTGACGGAGAAGCGCTGTTGGCGCAGTTGCCGGATGGCGCGAGCCCACCATGAAAGACAGGCTGGTGACGTTTGGTCTGGCACTGGGAGCGCTGGCACTTTTTTTTGTGTTGTTCGTACCCAAGGCTACGCCCGTGGAGAACGAACCGGCACTGCCGTTGAGCAGCGAATTGCGAGCGGACGGCTACCAAGCTGCTTGGCGTTGGCTCGAGTCCGGCGGGATACCCGTGATGGCGCTGCACCAAACCTACGATCGATTGCTCGCGGCGGATGCCTCGATTGCTCCTAGCGGGAATATCTTGCTGACGACGCTGCCGCACAAGTTGCCGGCGCGACCACGTGAGGCCGCGCAGCTGGATCAATGGGTGGAGCGCGGCAACACGTTGATCGTCGTAGCCGCGCTCGACGACACGCCACTATGGGCGCTGGTGAATGGTTCAAATCCGGTCGAAGCGGTGGGCAGATTGACGCGCCTCAAATTTACCGCGATCGACAGCGAGGACGGGCCGAAGCGAGAGCCGCAGCGCCATACGCCGATCGGCACGATTTTGAGGAGCTTGGTGCAGGCGCAGAGCAGCACCATCGAACCTCGCGGCGATCATCCTTTGTTCGAGCAAGTAAAGACCGTGCGGGTGCTGTCGGAGTTTCCCGCCTCACGCTGGCGTGGCGTTCCCATGGATCGATCGGGCGTGCTGCAAATCGGGCAAATTGCAGGCAGTGGCGAAGCGGCGATGTGGCTGCGCCGGCAGGGCAAGGGGCAGGTCATCACTTTCGCGGCTGCCAGTGTCTTCAGCAACGCGGTAATCGGGGAGCAGGATAACGCGCATCTCTTTTCGAATCTCATGGCTTGGTCGCGAGGCAGGTCGGGGACGGTGATTTTCGATGACGCCCACCAAGGCGCCGTGAGCTACTACGATGCCAAGGCGTTCTTCAAGGATCCGCGCCTGCACCGAACCGTGGCGTGGATCGTGCTGCTATGGTTCGTATTCGTACTCGGCATGCAGCGTCTGCGCAGCCGCACCGTTGATTGGAGTCCGATCGACATCACGGCGTTCGTCGGCAGCAGCGGCGAGTTCTTCGCCGCGACTTTGACATCGGCGACTGCGGGTGCGCGGCTGCTGGCGAATTTTTTCAATTCCATCCGCAGCCGCTTGGGACTGGCTCGGGACGGAACGCCCGAGTGGGAATGGCTGTCCGCACAGGCCGGCGTAACGGCGCGTGACTTGGCGGCATTGCAGCGTTTCCACGAACGGGCCCAATCCGGGCGCAGCGTTGATTTGGTTCGATTGCAGAATCTTCTGGTTCAATTGCAAGGAAGTGTCATATGAGTACGGCGTTGGAAGACTTGGAACTGCTCCTGCAGGAAACGCTCGGCAGAACGGTCATCGGCCTGCGGTCGGTCATTCGCGCCCTGACTATAGCCATCGTGGCACGCGGTCATGTGTTGCTGCAGGGGCCGCCCGGCCTTGGCAAAACCCTGTTGAGCAAGACTCTGGCTGGCGCGCTTGGCGGAACTTTCAATCGAGTGCAGGGAACTGCCGACCTCATGCCCTCGGACATCATCGGCGTGCACGTGTACGACGCGGCCAAACGCGAATTCGAGTTCCGCCCGGGGCCGCTGTTTGCCGATATCCTGCTGGTCGATGAAGTCAATCGCGCCAGCCCGAAAACCCAGTCGGCGCTGCTCGAGGCAATGGAAGAACGGCAGGTCTCCGTCGAGCGAAAAACGTATGCCTTGCCCGCACAGTTCATGGTCATCGCCACGCAGAATCCCGGGGAGTTCGAGGGCACGTACCCGCTGCCGGAATCGCAACTCGACCGCTTCATGCTACGCATCGACATGACGTATCCGGCCCGCGAGGACGAACGCTCAGTTCTCACTCAGTATGCGGCGGTGAACGCGCCCGCGCCGGTGCAAGCCGCGCCTTGCGTTTCTTCAGATGCGCTCGCGGCCGCCAGGGATTGCGTGGATCGGGTGCACATGGCTCCCGAACTGCTCGCCTACGTTCTGGATCTGGCCCAGGCGTCGCGACAGCATGCGCATCTCACTTTGGGGGTCTCGACCCGCGGTGCGCTGGCCGTGCTGCGCGCGGCGCGT
>JAYTXS010000202.1:0-2161 GCA_043742845.1 Gammaproteobacteria bacterium | reverse complement strand
AAGCCGTGCGGCGGCATCCGGAAATCGAATGGCAGGCCTCCGGCGGCATTCGCGATGCGGCCGATCTGCACGCACTGGAGCACGCAGGGGCGGCGGCGGCCATCAGCGGCAAGGCGTTACTCGAAGAGCTGATTCCCCGCGAGGAGTTGTTGCCATTCTTGCCAAACGCATAATTCCCTGCCTTGACGTACGTGACGGCGTGGTCGTCAAAGGCGTTCGCTTTCGCGACCATCGAGTGGTGGGCGACATCCTGGAACTCGCTGCCCGCTACCGCGATGCGGGAGCGGATGAGCTCGTATTTTATGACATTTCCGCAAGCCCCGAGGGCCGCGGCGTAGATCGATCCTGGATCACCCGCGTGGCGCGCACGCTCGACATCCCATTTTGCGTGGCCGGAGGAATCCGTTCCGTGGCGCAGGCGGAGGAAGTCTTGGGGTGTGGTGCCGAGAAGATCTCGGTCAATTCGCCGGCCCTAGAATGCCCGGATCTAATCGACGCGCTGAGCGAGCGCTTCGGCGCCCAATGCGTGGTGGTTGGTGTGGACAGCCAGACCGTGGGTGAAGACTATCGAGTGCAGCAATTCACCGGCGACGTGGTGCGCAGCCGCGATACCGAGCGCAGCACGCTTGCCTGGGTGGTCGAAGCACAGAGGCGCGGCGCGGGCGAAATTGTACTGAATTGCATGTCGAGCGACGGGGTTCGCCAGGGATACGATTTGCCACAGCTGCGCGCAGTGCGCGCAGTGTGCCAGGTGCCGCTGGTGGCCTCAGGCGGCGCCGGCTCGGCACAGCACTTTGCGGATGTGTTTCAAGATGCGCATGTCGATGCGGCGCTCGCCGCCAGTGTGTTTCACTCAGGCGACATCGCCATTCCCCATCTGAAGCGGCAGCTGCAGGCCGCAGGCATCGAGGTACGACTGTGACTGCTAACAATGAACTCGATCCGAGCCCGCCGGACCCGCTCGAGCCGCTCGACTGGGCGAAGGGCGGCGGCATGCTGCCGGCCATCGTGCAGGACGCCGGCAGCGGTGCCGTACTCATGTTGGGCTATATGAATCCGGCGGCGCTGGCCGCTACGCGCGCGCGCGGCAGAGTCACCTTTTGGAGCCGCAGCAAGGGCCGCTTGTGGACCAAGGGCGAAACTTCCGGCCACTTTCTCGCGCTCAAGCACATTGCCGCCGATTGCGACGGCGACACCTTGCTGGTATTGGCAGAGCCTAAGGGGCCCGCCTGCCACCAGGGCACTGCGACGTGTTGGGGCGAACATGCACCGCGGTCGGCGGCGCAGCCGCTGGCCTTCTTGGGCGCTCTGGAACGAATCATCACCGAGCGTGTTGCCACCCGTCCGCCCGGCAGCTACACGGCTCAACTGCTCGCAGAGGGCCCGCGGCGCATCGCGCAAAAGGTCGGAGAGGAAGGACTGGAGCTGGCGCTCGCCGCCGTCTCACAGTCCGAACCGGAAATCATCGCCGAAGCGGCGGATCTCCTCTATCACGTGCTGTTACTGTTGAAGGTCAAAAACCTGTCGTTGAAACAGGTGATGGACGAACTCGAAGCGCGTCATACCGCATTGCGCCGCAAGGCGTAAAAACCGATCAGCAACCACACAATGTTGAGCGCCACCGACGGCCAGGCGCCGTTCGCGCTGCAATTGATGATGAAGCCGACGGCGCCGAAGATATTCATCCACTGGTACACCGGCGAGCGCGCTGGAATCTTGCCGAAAGACAACAGAGCATAGGCGCCCAGTATCAGCACCGCGGCCGTCCATCCGGAAATGTCGATGAAGGTCTTGAGCGTCATTGACTCGCCGTTGGCAACGCCGCCGATGCAGTCACGACCGGTACCCGCTTGCGAAATTCCCGGCGCACCAGCCATAAACTGAACAGCGCCTGCAGAGTGACGCTCGCCACCGACGCGTACCACAGCTGGATCAACTGAAACTGCGGTGTGGATGCGAGCCAGAGCGCCGGCACCACGAAACTCACCAGGCGGCTTGCCGCGCTCAGAACCGCCGGCAGGGTGTGCCCCAATCCCTGAAATACTGCGGAGCAGGTAAAAACGATTCCGGTGGCTAAGAAGTTCCAGGAAATCACCAGTAGAAATTGCGTGCCCACCGAGATCACGGCCGGATTGGCGCTGAACGCCCGCACCGCCCAGGC
>JAYTXS010000201.1:0-2552 GCA_043742845.1 Gammaproteobacteria bacterium | reverse complement strand
CGCTGGAAAATCGCATGCACAACCCCGACGCAAAAGTGGTTTACGACGTCCTCGCCGGTCGCGAAGGTGGCGCGAAATTGTATGTACAGATCTCGCCATTGTTCAGCGATATCCAGTCGTCCGATTACGCTCCCACCCAAGGCCAACTCGATCAGATGACTGAAAATCTCGCCGACCTCAAATCGGTAGAAGAAGATCTCGCAGGATTACGCAGCGGCGATGTGGCGAAGCTGGAAGCGGAGTCGGCCAAACTGCAGTTGCCGAGAGTGATCGTGCCCTGATTATTTGTTCTGACGAATGCCTTTGATGTAGACCGTGATGATCGTGTCATCCGAGGGTTCGTGGCCGGCGGCAATGGGAGTGATCTGCGCCTGGATGCACTTCCAGGTGCCTTGCTGGTAGATGTAAGTGTCTGTGTAGGTCGACATCGCGGACGTGTCCTTGCCATCGCCGCGAACGATGTACTTGTTGGTTGATCGCACCAGAGCAACATCCCCGATCAGGGTGATCAGCTCGTCGCGGACATCCCAATAGACGATCACCTCTGGATCGAATCCGGTCACCCACCGTTGCAGGTACTTGTCGCGCGCAAGCCGACTGCCATTGCTTTGCACGTAGATGAAATCCGGATGCAGGAGTGCATCGTGCGCTTTGACGTCGTTATGGATGAAGTTTTCGATGAACTGGGCGTTGATGGAGCGCAGGTCCTGCATGGCCTTCGGCGAGGCGAGGTATTCGTTGTCTGCATTCATGGTCGTTCCATTGGCGGGGTGGCCGTCGACAGCGCCGGGGAGCATCAGGATGAGGCTTGCCGCCAGCCGCAACGCCAGGCCGACGACGGTAAATTCATGGCTGCTTGGCATGGGACCTCCGTTTGCCGTTGGCGAATCGATGGCGAATAATGACGCTCCGGCTTCCCGGCGACTTGGGAAAAGTTGCTCAATCCCGCCATGACCACCGTTTTCGACAGTCAGGATTGGTCCGTCGCCGAAATCGTCTGCACGGCGGAACCCTCCGAGCGTCCATTCCAGGAGCGGCGCGAGCATTTCGCCATCGCCGCGGTCGTCGAAGGCCATTTCAGTTATCTATGCGCTGCCGGCCGGGCGCTGCTGCATCCGGGTGCGTTACTGCTCGGCAACGCCGAAACCTGCTTCGAATGCGGCCACGACCATGGCCACGGCGACCGCTGCCTCGCCCTGCAGATTTCACCGGAGTACTTTTCCGAGGTGGCGGCCAGCGCCGCCGGATCGGGCAAATACGTTTTTTCTTCGGCTATGCTCCCCGCGATCCCGGAGCTACTGCCGTGGCTGGCCCGGTTGGAAGCGCGCCTGTCGAGCGCGCCCAGCCTCGAAACGGAAAGTTCCGTGCCAAGGTTCATCGAGGTGGTGCTGGCTGCCGCCTCAGGACGGGCACCAGTGCCGGCGCGATACAGCGCGCGCGACGAGTGCCGCGTCGCCGAATCACTGCGCTACATCGAATTGCACGCCGACGAACCACTCGATCTGGCGACCCTAGCGGGCGTCGCCTGCATGAGCAAATACCACTTCCTACGGACTTTCGGTCGCATCGTCGGCCTGACTCCGCACCAATTCCTGCTTGGCGTACGCATGCGTCGTGCCGCCGTGCGCCTGGCCCGAACGCGCGACCCCATCGCGACGGTTGCCTACGAAGCTGGCTTCGCCGACCTTTCGACGTTCAACGGCCGGTTCCGCGACGTGTTCGGCGTCGCTCCCGGGATTTACCGCAGCCACGAGCGCAGGGGTGAGGTTGAGTGAGCGTTATGGGCTCAGTGGTAATCGTCTTCGCGCTGGTGGCGCACGGCGAGGATGGTGAGGGCAGTGCCATTCTCGATTTCGTACTGAAGCACATAGCCCGAGTTGCCGAACGACACCAGAAGTTCGCGCAACCAGGGGTTGCTCGGATCGACCTTGCGGCAACTGTAAGGGGACCACCGTAGGTGCTCTACGCCCTTGATGATCGCCTCCAGGGCGCGTCGCGCGATTGCCGTGTCGTGCTCCAGCTGGAAGGTGTAGAGACGCTTGACATCATCGCGCGCCGCTGGTGTATAGCGGACGCGCCAGCTCACGCCTTGGTCTTCGATTTTGCCTTGGCTTCGGCCTCGGCGAGCATGTTGCGCAGTTCGGCGTGCACGGTGTCGACGTCGTAGTACACGCCCGTGCGCTTGGCTTCTTCCCTTGCGGCCAGGCCACGTGCGATGAACTCGGCCTGCATCCGGCGACGGTTCACTTCATCGCGCAGGGATTGCTCCATGATGCCGGACAGGCTCTCGCCATCGCGAAGCACGGCTTCGGCGTCCCGCCGCAGTTCAGGTGCGACGCGCAGCGGCGGCAAAGTGGCGGTTTTCATCGGCTTTTCCTTTGTGCATTGCATTTGCAATGCAACCCTAGCACGCCCCGGCGCCGACGTCATCCTGAGCGCAGCGCGGCTTCATCCCGTCTCCCGCTGGCGGCCGCAGTAAGAGTAGGATTTAGTCCTACTGGACGGATGGAGTCGTACCAATGCGCTCAACCCAACAATTCAGCATCACCTTG
>JAYTXS010000200.1:0-6012 GCA_043742845.1 Gammaproteobacteria bacterium | reverse complement strand
CATTGAATATCTTCGTGGCGAAAAACTTACGGAGCCGCAGGGCGGCTGGGCGTGTCAGCAAAGGCATTTTGCACGATGCCGGCAGTCAGGAGTTGCGGCAGCACGACGGGTGCCGAGGAGCCGGGCTTGGAGTTATACACGACGTACAGCGGCACTCCGGCACGGCCGAATGCTGCGAGCGCCTGCGTGATGGCCGGGTCTCGATTAGTCCAATCACCCTTCATCAGGGTAACGCCCCTGCTACGAAACACTTCTTGCACCGCGGAGTCGGCAAAAGCATTGCGCTCGTTCACCAAACAGGTCAGGCACCAGCTGGCGGTGAAATTCACCAGCAGCGGTTTACCGGCAGCGTTGAGGCTGGCGACCCGCGCCGCGTCGTAGGGCTGCCACTCGCCGTCGGCATGCACGCCGCCGGCGGATACGCCGGATGCCGCGGCGGGTATGCCGTCGAAGCGCACCGGTAGAATAATGGCGAGCAGCACCGCCAAGGTTGCGGTAACCAGCGCGGCCGCCCGTCCCTTACTCGTGCTGGACTTGGATTTTTGGTAAGCCCATGCCGCCAACGCGACCAGAATGGTGCCCGCCAGTGCGGCGCCCAACCCCAGCACTGTTTGCTGCGCCAGCACCCACAGCAGCCATGCACCCGACGCATAGATCGGAAAGGCAAATAACTGCTTCAGCGTATCCATCCAAGCGCCGGGTTTCGGCAGCGCACGGCGCAGCCAGGGCGCGAAGGACAGGAGCAGGTAGGGCAGCGCCAGTCCGAACCCCAAGGCTGCGAAAATACTCAGCGCGACCACCGGCGGCTGTGTGAGCGCTGCGCCGACCGCGAATGCCATGAACGGCGCGGTGCACGGCGTCGCTACTAAAGTCGTGAGCACGCCGGTGAAAAATGAGGCGCGATAACTGTCGCCCTGGGTCAGCCCGTCGCCGACGCCGGCGAGACCGCCGCCGATTTCGAATACGCCCGATAGATTGAGGCCCACCGCCAGCAACAAGTACACCAGCAGAGTGACGAACAACGGCGACTGTAATTGGAAGCCCCAACCGATTTGCTCACCGCCCGCGCGCAGCACCAACAGTAAGGCCGCCAGGCACAGCATAGAACTGATCACGCCCGCGGCGAATACCAAACCCTTGGTACGCACGGCGGCGGGATGCTTCTTCGCCTGTCCGACCAGACCAATGGCCTTGATCGACAGCACTGGGAACACGCAGGGCATGAGATTCAAAATCAGGCCACCCAAGATCGCGAATAGCAGCAGCACCGGCAGCGAGGTGTCGATTTTCTCGCTCTGCAGGGCAGCGGAGGTCAGGGCGCCGCCAGAGAACACGGCAGCGATCTGCAGGGGCACCGTCACCGTGTCATTGCCGCTTTGCTCGGCGGCGAGTAACACGCCCCGAATGGTTCCCTCTTTGGGCGGCCGATCGCCGAGCTTCATCGATAGTTCAACCGAGTCCTTATTGCGAATCAGGGTCTGGGGCGCGGCGTATTCGATGCCGCCCTCGTCATAGGGGAAAAATGCCAGAGACTTGATCTGCGGCAGGGTGGCGCCCCACTCCTTGCCGAGCACGATGATCAGTTGCCCATCGCGAATCCGCGCGCTGGTGGCGGCCGGAGCCGCGCCGGGCAGATCGCCGCGTGCCGCCGTGAACAGCGCTGCGTCCGATGCATTGACGCCGCCCGCGGCTCCTGCCACCGGCAGCGTCAATCGCAGATCGGCATCTTCGGGAATGCACACATCGGAACAAACCAGCCAGCTTGCCTTCGCCGTCAGCGTCGCCGGTGTGCCCGGCTTTATGTCCACGGGCGCCTTAATTTCAACCAGGTGCACGGCGTGAGTGGCGTAGCCGTAATTGACCAGCGGCGGCAGCTCGAAACGATGCGGTGTGGTCCAGACAATGTCGCCCGCCGTAAATCCCGCCGGCAACTGCCACACGAGCGAGGTGGCCTGGCCCGAGTCGCCGGGGTTGCGCCAATAGGTATGCCAGCCATCGCGAATATTGAGATCAAGGGCGACCCAGAACGACTGGCCGGGTCCGATTGAGCTCACCTCACTTACCAGGTGCGCCTTCACATTGCCGGTGGCGACGACGTTGCCGGTGACGGCAAAGGCCGGTGAAACCAGCAACCAGCTCAACAGCCACAAATATAGGGTGCGCATGGTGGTATGTTACCCAATAAACCGACGCGAAACCGCCGCAGCCACGGCGGGCTGTGCGGCCTCTCTCAATAAGGGCCAGCCATACCGCTCCGTGGACGCTTGAGCTATCGTAGGGCCTTCCAACGATGTAGGCCATGCAAGAAAACTACGTAGATCGAATCCTCAAAGCCAAGGTGTACGACGTCGCCGTCGAGACCTCACTGGACGCCGCACCGCGGCTCTCGAGCCGCCTGGGCAATCGCGTCCTGTTCAAACGGGAAGACCTGCAGCCGGTGTTTTCGTTCAAAATTCGCGGCGCCTACAACAAGATAGCGCAGCTTTCGGCGATCAGCGCACAGCGCGGCGTGATCTGCGCCTCCGCCGGCAACCATGCACAAGGGGTCGCACTGGCGGCCCGCACGCGCGGCATTCCTGCGGTCATCGTCATGCCGGAAACCACCCCCGACATCAAGGTGCTTGCGGTGGCCGATTTCGGCGGCGAAATCGTCCTTAAGGGCGATGACTATGACCAAGCCTATGAGCACGCATTGGAACTCGGCCGCGAACGAGCACTGGTGTTCGTGCATCCCTTCGACGACCCCGATGTGATTGCGGGGCAGGGCACCATAGCCATGGAGATTTTGCGCCAACATCATGGCGATGAAATCGACGCTATCTTCGTTCCTGTCGGCGGCGGCGGACTCATAGCGGGCGTAGCGGCCTATGTGAAGGCACTGTATCCGCGCATCAAAATCATCGGCGTGGAGCCGGAAGACGCCGCCGGAATGCACGAATCGCTGCGCGCCGAAAAGCGCGTGACCCTGGATCGAGTGGGCATGTTCGCCGACGGCGTGGCAGTGCGGCGGGTGGGCGAGGAAACTTTTCGCCTCGCCAGCCAGTTCGTGGACGAGGTCATCTTGGTGACCACGGATCAGATCTGCGCCGCCATCCAGGATATTTTCCAGGATACGCGCTCCATTGCGGAACCTGCGGGTGCACTGGCGGTCGCGGGCATCAAGAAATATGTCGCGCGTGAGAACTGCACGGCACGCACGCTGATCGCGGTCAACAGCGGCGCCAACATGAACTTCGACCGGTTGCGCTATGTCGCCGAGCGCGCGGACTTGGGCGCGCAACGCGAGGCCTTGTTCGCCGTGGAGATCCCTGAGGCACCGGGCTCATTCCTCAGATTCTGTGAATTGCTGGGCAGGCGCAGCGTCACGGAGTTCAACTACCGCTACGCGGATCTGCAAGCGGCGCAGATATTCGTCGGCCTCGCGCTCACTCAGGGCCGGCCAGAGCGAGACGAACTGATGCGCAGCATCTCAGCTGCGGGATTTGCGGTACGCGACATGACCGACAATGAAATGGCCAAGCTGCACGTGCGCTATATGGTTGGCGGACAAGCGGGCTTGAGTGACGAGCGTCTGTACCGATTCGAATTCCCGGAGCGTCCCGGGGCCCTGCTTAAGTTTCTGCAGGCCATTGGCAGCGGCTGGAACATCAGCCTGTTTCACTACCGTAATCACGGCTCGGATTACGGGCGGGTACTTGCCGGCATCCAGGTGCCCGTCGAAACGCGCACCGATTTTCTGCTGCATCTGAACGAATTGCACTACGCCTACACTGAAGAGACCGACAACCCGGCGTACAAGATCTTTCTGAGCGGCTGAACGCCGCCCATTGTGCGCCCGCTAGTGCGCCGCGGTACTCGCTGCCTGCAGCGATTCCGGGAGCGCCGCCTTCAGCCAGCTCTGCGCGCGGCGCACGACCGGATCATCGGGGCCTCGAGCCTGCAGCAGGACGGGCAGCGCTGCGTTGAGTTCGTCGGCCGCTTGGCGCGGCTTGCCGACACGGGAGAGGGCATAGGCGTGAATGGCATGGGCTTGGGATGTCGACGGACTGAGAGACGGCGAGGTCGCGGTCCAGATTTTTATCGATTGTTCGCTCAAGGCCAGCGCTTCTTCGGGTTTGCCGCGATCCACCAATAGCCGTGCGAAATGCATGAGCGCCGCGGCCCGATATTGGTGATTAACGGGCAGCGACTTGTCGTACACCGCCAACGCCTGACGGAATTCGGATTCTGCCTCCGCCAAAGCGCCCTTGTCATGCAGCAGCATCGCCAAACTGACGCGGGCGTAGGCGACATTATAATTGTCGGGGCCATCGAGTTTGAGCAGGGTATCGAGCGCATTTCTAAGCAGTGGCTCCGCCTCGGTCAAGCGTCCTTCGCGTTGCAAGAGAAGTCCCAGATTCCCTCGAGCCACGCCGGTTTCCGGATGCTGATTGCCATAGGCTTTTTCATGCCGGCTGATTGCATCGCGAAACAGCGCTTCGGCGAGTTTCAGGTCGCCGGTGTTCTGCGCAACCACCGCCAGGTTGTTCAGACGCATGGCCACCCGCGGATGATCGTCGCCGAGAATTCGTCGATCGATTTCTAAGGCGCGTTCGTAGGTTTGTTTGGCCAGGGTCCACTGCTGTTCGCTCACATAGACCTGTGCGAGATCATCCAATAGGGCAGAGACATCGGTGGGCGGTGCGCCGGTATCTTCCAAGATGGCCAAGCCTCGGTTGTACAACTGCTTGGCGTCGATGAATCGGTTTTGTTGGTACCGCAATTGACCCAGCGCCCACAGCGAGCGTCCCGACAGCTGGCCGGCGGCGCCAAAATTGGCTTGCGAGAGGCGCAGCGCCTCCTGCAATGGCGCTTCGGCGCCGGCAAGATCACCCGCATTCCAGCGGGCACGGCCGAGTTCCAGCAGCGTGGAAATTCGCGATTTATCGTGCAGCTGCGGCTGAAGCGCCAAGGATTCGGTCAATATAGGCAGCGCCTCTTGATACTGCCCCAAGCTGTCATACACCGCGCCCACCGTTCCCAGCAACGCCGCCTTGGTCGCCGGTTGATCTTGCAACCCGGCTTGCAGGCGTTTCGCGCCGGAGTCCAGCAGTTCGCGGGCAGTGACTTGGTTGCCTCTATTTTCCTGCGGATCCGACAACTTGAATAAATTAACCAGGAAACTCGAAACTTCCTCGGCACGTGCCCGCTCGCGATCGGCCAGCACTCGCTCCTCTGCGGCACGGTCGCGCTCGGCCGCGATACGCAAAGACTGCAAGTAGGTCGTGGTCGCGAACGCCAGGATCAACAAAGCCACGATTGTGCCCGCGCTGACCGGTAACCAGTGGCGACGAACGAATTTTGCGCTGCGATACGACATGGTGTAGCGACGCGCAATGACGGGCTTACCGTCCAGATAGCGCTGGATATCGCCGGCCATCTGCTGGGATGAATTGTAGCGGCGCTCTGGCTCCTTGCGCATCGCCATGAGGACGATGTTGTCCAAATCACCTTGCAGGTGTCGGCGCAGCCGTTTGGCGTTCGTGGCGCGGGCGTCTGCTATAGCAGTGGCCTGCGTCGAATCGTCGGTAATTACCGCGTGACTGGGAAGTGGCGGATCCCTTTCGCAAATGGCGCGCTCGATTTCAGTCAGCCGCATTGACGCAATAACGAACGGACCTGTACCAGCCAGCAATTTATACAGCAGCACGCCCAGGACATAGACATCGCTCGACGTCGTGATTGCCTGGCCTCGGACTTGTTCGGGGCTGGCATGATCGGGCGTCATGACGCGAATGTCCGCGTGGGTAACGGCTAACGTGTGATGTCCCGCTTGACGCTCGTCGAGCAATTTGGCGATGCCGAAATCCAGCAATTTCGGAACGCCTGCCGCCGTTACCAAGATGTTCGAAGGTTTCAGATCGCGGTGAACGATGAGGTTTTGATGGGCGTAGTGCGCCGCGGCGCAAACGATTTGAAACAATCGAAGACGCGCCGCGAGATCCAGGCGGTTGGAATCGCAGAAGACATCGA
>JAYTXS010000199.1:0-4294 GCA_043742845.1 Gammaproteobacteria bacterium | reverse complement strand
AATGTACACAGCATCCCCGTGAACGCGCACCCCCTTGCTGCGGCAAGCCAATGCAGGAGTGATCTAGGCGTTTCACCGCAAGCTGTATTGGATGAGTTTATTGACGTCCTTGCTCCTCACTCGACCGTCGCGGCTGAACGTATTCTCGTACTTGACGTAGCGCTTGACGGCGGGGGCATACCAAATGGTCACGAGGGTATTGCCGATGTTCGCGTCCTCGTCACTGACCGTGGCATCTACGTGTAACTTGATCTTGTAGGCATCGAAGGTTCCGGCGGGGACTGTCACCTTTTCCAGTGCCAGCACCTTATGGTGCGATCAAGGACCCCGCGTCCTCGCGGCCGTCAGTCTAATACCAAGCGGCTGCGGATATGAAGGGACCCCGCGCTATTGCGCGAAACACCGCACCAATGCTAAGTTCCGTGACAATGCACGCGTTCTCTTGCCGGTTTTTTGCAGCCACCCTCAGCCTAGCTCTGCCGGGTTCGCTCGCGCTGCTGCTGCGCCGCTAGGCGCAACCAATCACGCGCTAACGGTCGGCGCTTACAAGACCGGAAAATCTAAAAATTGCGACCCGCCTAACGCGAGTGAGAGAACAATGTTGCGTAATCCGTCCACCAAGTATCGTGCCTTCTCCCCCATCGACATCGCTGATCGAACCTGGCCAAGCCGGGTCATCAGTGTGCCGCCCTTGTGGTGCAGCGTTGATCTGCGCGACGGCAATCAGGCGCTGATAGAGCCCATGGACGGCGCCCGCAAGCGACGCATGTTCGACATGCTGGTAAAAATGGGCTTCAAGGAGATCGAGGTGGGATTTCCGGCCGCATCGCAGACTGACTTCGACTTCGTACGCGAAATTATCGAGCAGGGGCTGGTGCCGGATGACGTCACCATCCAGGTGCTGACTCAGGCTCGGCCCGAGCTCATTGCGCGGACCTATGAATCGTTGAAGGGCGCGCGCCGCGCCATCATGCATGTCTACAACTCCACTTCAGTGGCGCAGCGTCGGGTGGTATTTCGATTGGACCGCGCCGGCATCATCGATATCGCCGTGCGCGGCGCAGAGTCCGTGCGGGAGCATGCGCTGCGCAATCCTGATACGGAATGGGTATTTCAATACAGCCCCGAGAGCTTCACCGGCACCGAGCTCGATTTTGCGGTGGAAATTTGCGATGCAGTGAATGCGGTGTGGGAGCCTACCCCGGAGCACCGTTCCATCCTCAATCTACCGGCCACCGTCGAAATGGCCTCCCCGAATGTTTATGCCGACCAGATTGAGTGGTTCTTGCGGTATGTTGCGCATCGCGAATCCCTCATTTTAAGTGTGCATCCGCACAATGATCGCGGCACGGCGGTGGCGGCGGCGGAATTGGCCGTGATGGCCGGAGCCGAGCGAATCGAGGGGACTCTGTTCGGCAACGGTGAGCGCACGGGCAATGTCGATATAGTAACGTTGGCTCTCAACCTTTACTCGCAAGGCATTGATCCAAAACTGGATTTTTCAAACATAAACGAAGTCGCTCGCTGTGCAGAGAGCTGCAATCAATTGCCCATTCACCCCCGTCATCCCTACGTGGGCGATTTGGTATTCACGGCATTTTCCGGCTCACACCAGGACGCGATCAAAAAGGGACTGGGAGCACGCGCTGAAGGAGACATCTGGGACGTGCCCTATCTACCGATCGATCCATCGGATTTGGGGCGCTCTTACGACTCAATCATTCGGGTGAACAGCCAGTCCGGCAAGGGCGGAGTAGCCTACCTCTTGGAGCGCGACTACCAACTGGTGATGCCGCGCCGACTGCAGATTGAGTTCAGCCAAGTCGTACAATCTACTGCAGATATCACCGGTAAGGAATTGACTTCGCAGGAATTATGGGACCTCTTCAATCAGGAGTATCTGGCTGTCCGTGCACCCTATGTGTATCGCTCCCACCAGCTGGCGGCCTCGACGGACGGCGCAGACAGCGAACGCATCACGGTTCAGGTCGAGAGTTTGGGGCGGCTTGAGACCTGGCACGGCCAGGGTTCCGGGCCGATTGATGCCATGGTCAAGGCTATTGCCCTGCCGTTTGACGTGCTGTCCTATGAAGAGCACTCCCGGGGGCAGGGCAGCGCCGCCAAGGCGGTGTCTTATATAGAGATTACAACCCGATCGCGGCGCACCTTGTTTGGTGCCGGTATGCACCCCAATATCATTACTGCGTCGCTGTTGGCGATTTTTTCGGCGGTGAACCGGGCTAGTGCCCTGGAGGCTTTGCCGGCGCGGACCGACAAGGCCCGAACCGTGGCCTGACAGCGGGATTTTGTCGCGCTAGTTGAATGGCGGACAGAATCGGCTATAGTGCGCAGCTTCAAGACCTCAAGCTGATCGATCCTATTGATTTCAGGGGCTTTTCTCGAACAATGAGCGAACGCGAAGACGAACATTTCGATATCGACGATGAGTTTCTTGGGGAGGCCGAAGAATCGCACGACTTCGATCCCCTGCTGGAGCGCACCGAACGGCGCCCCAAAGCTGTGGCCGCCGCAAAGCGCGGCAAGGCAGCCTGGAGCCGGGTGGAAGACGTACTCGCCGAGCGCCAGTTAGAAAAAGAGCTGCGCGACATTTTCGAAGACGATTAGGCGCGGGCCACTGATCCGCGTTGACCCCGCCGCCATGACCGGAGGGAGAGACGACGCTCGAATTGAAATCACATGTGCGGTCTTGCGTGCTGAAAAATAGTCAATCCTGGGTGGTGCTCAAGTTCGGCGGCACCAGCGTTTCCTCTGCGGCCAATTGGCACAATATCGCTGGCGTGGTGCGCGCCCGTATCGCCTCGTCTTTCAGGCCGGTGATCGTGCATTCCGCGCTTTCCGGTATCACCGATCGCCTTGAGTCATTACTGGCGGCCGCCACGGCTGGTCTTCACGTGAGCATTCTTGAACAAATTGAAGCTCGGCATCTCGAGCTGGCGCAAAACTTGGGTGTCCCTGTCAGTCCGCAGTTCGAGTCCTTCATGCAGGAGTTGCGCCAGACGGCAGACTTGCTGGCGCGCGGCTCCCCCTTAAGCGATGGGCTTCGCGCTCGCGTGATGTCCATGGGCGAGCTGCTGGCAACGACTGTCGGAGCCACGTTCCTGAATGCGCAGGGTCTCGATACGCTGTGGGCTGATGCGCGCCGGGTGCTGCGCGCCGATTCGCGGCCCGGCGCGACGTTGAAATCGAGCCTGCTGTCGGCCACATGCGATTATGCGCCCGACCTGGCGTTGCAGAGCGAGTGGCAGGCAAGCAATCAGGTCGTGATCACCCAGGGTTTCATCGCCGCGAACGACGCGGGTGAGACGGTGCTGCTGGGCCGCGGCGGATCGGACACGTCGGGGGCGTACTTCGCCGCCAAGCTCGGCGCGGCGCGCCTCGAGATATGGACCGACGTACCCGGACTGTTCAGTGCCAATCCGCGCGCCGTGCCCACCGCCCGGCTGCTGCGTGCCTTGCATTATGACGAAGCGCAGGAGATTGCCAGCAACGGCGCCAAGGTGCTGCACCCGCGCTGCATCATGCCGGTACGGCAGTACAAAATTCCTTTGCACGTGTACGCCACCCAGGCACCGGGCCTCGAAGGCACCATCGTCTCGGCCAATGTCGCCGGCAGCGCCGCGCAGCTCAAGGCAATTGCCATCAAGAAGGGCATCACGCTGGTTTCGATGGATAGCCCGGGCATGTGGCATCAGGTGGGCTTTCTCGCCGATGCCTTCCAGATCTTCAAGCAGGAAGGCTTGTCGGTTGATCTCGTGTCCACGTCGGAGACCAACGTCACCGTATCGCTGGATCCCACGGCCAACACCTTGGACGCGGCGGCGCTCGAGCGGCTAACATCTAGCTTAAGCGAACTGTGCCGGGTGGAGATTCTCGGACCGTGCGCTTCGCTCAGTCTGCTGGGCCACAACATCCGCGGCATCTTGCACGAATTGGGTTCTGCCTTCGAACTGTTCCAAGATCAGAAGATCTACTTGGTTACGCAGGCTGCGAACGATTTGAATTTCACCTTCGTCATCGACGAATCCCAAGGCGATCGCCTGGTACAGCAGCTGCACGAGCGCCTCATACAAGGCATCGGCTCCGACAAAGTGCTAGGACCCACCTGGCAGCAGCTGTTCTCCGAGCAACCTCGTGCCGTACAGGCTGCCAACTGGTGGGAGAACGAGACTAAGCGCAACCGCTTGCTGGAAATCGCGGCGCGTGAATCGGCGGCCTTCGTCTACGACGCCGCGACCTTGAATGAGGCCATCGCTGCGGTGCTGCGAGTCCGGGC
>JAYTXS010000198.1:0-2482 GCA_043742845.1 Gammaproteobacteria bacterium | reverse complement strand
GGTGTTGTCGGGTATGCAGGCAGACTATCTTTTCGGCAACCGGATTTTGCGGAAACCCGGCGCAGTGGTGCGGTCAGAGGCGATCAAGATCGAGTTGTTATTTCATGCCTTCTTCATCCATCCTACCATCATGTTCAATCGACGACTGCTGCAGGCGGCCCGGCTTGGCTATGATGAGCGCTACCGCCACTGCGAGGACTTCGACCTGTGGCGCCGGGCCAGCGAACGGCATCCGGTGATGCTCATTAATCGCATAGGCCTCGCCTGGCGACAGAACCATGCCAGCGTCCGGAGCACCCATTTCGACGAGATGATGGCTACGTCGCTTAAAATCGTGTCCGAGCAGTTGCGGCGCAGCGGGATCGCTGCGGATGCCCCGTCTATGTCGGCGCTGATTGCTCAACTCGCCACTGGCGAGCATTCGGCATCGGACGCGCTGATCGATCACCTGTCCCTGCTGTGGCGCTATGGCGGCCTCAGCAAGCCTGACCGCGAAGCCTAGGAGAATGGTTTGCGAGCGCTTGTGGGGACCCTTATGGCGCTCGCTGCGCGGGCTGGCTGTAGCCAGGCAGTATATGCCGCGTGCAGCCGGGCTGGGTTGGCCGCAGTCATGCCCGCAAAATGGAGACTTGAGGTCGTAGCCTCACGGTATATTTCGAATTCGGCCGCGCGGAGGCTGGTGGGCATCGCGTCACAGATCAATCGTGGGTTTAAGGGCAGAAAGTTGCGGCTAATGGCGGGGCCGGTTCGGTGATCATCCTAATGAAATGACACTCGCCTACTTCGCAAAGCGCGTGCAACCGGACTAAGAGTCCGTCGAGCCGGACGCGCCATGCTGGTTTGCACAGGGGGAAATGTGCCATAGCAAACGCGAAAATTCTGCTCAGGGGCGTTCAAGTGTCAACACACGCGTCTAGGCCAAGCCATACTGCTGAGCGGGGCGTGCGTATGAAGTTCAAAAGCCTTTGTCGATGACGCATGTCCCTGACCTCGGCACGATACCGGTCGCGATCCTAAGCATCCTTAAACGCGCCGGCATCGTGCGGTGTGCCGCTTCGGGGGCAGCATGGATCACAATCGAAATGGTCTGCGTGCAGGCGCTTTCCGGCCTCGGTGCGGCCAGAGTCATGTTCGTGCCGATCCGCGCAGTAGAACCGCAGATGCAGGCGATGCCGCTGGCGGCACGGTTCGCGACGCTGGTTGCCGGAGGGGCGGCGGTCTACGCCACCATCCTGCTGCTCGCGTCGCACCGCCTAGCGGTCGACTTGCTGCGCCTCGAACGGCGGCAGGCACCGGTGACCTAGATGCCAACTCCGAAAAGTCTCGCTAATGACGTGACCACGCCATCCGTCACGATCGTCATCCCCACATACAATCGGCCAGCCTGTCTCCAGGCCACGATCCGACAGTTGCTGGAGCAGCCGTTCTGTGACTTCGAGTTGCGCGTCATCGACCAGTCCGAAGGCAGTGACGAGGCTGCCAACCGGCTGTTTGCCAGCCGTTGCAGCGACGTGCGGGTGATCTTCAGCCACGCCCCAGCGAAGGGATTGCCGAATGCCCGCAATCTCGCGCTGGCTGAGGCACGGGGCGAGATCGTGATATTCGTGGATGACGACGTCGTCCTGCTCTCGGACGACTTCATCGGCGCGCATGTGCGTTGCTTTGACGATCCGGCGGTCGGCGGCGTCACCGGACGCCACGTAGAGCGCGTGCTCACCATGAACTCCCGCCGCACCGCCTGCCATGTCTCCTGGGGCGGGCGCACGATCTTTAATCTATTCGGTACCACGCGGCAGGACATCAGGTCCTGCAAGGGGTCGAACATGAGCTTCCGGATGGCCGCCGTGCACCAGGTCGGCGGGTTCGACCGGCGCACGCACATGCTGGAAGACACCGACTTCTCGGTGCGCATCCGCGCTGCCGGATGGCGGCTTGTCTTCGAGCCGGCGGCAGAGGTGCTGCATCTATCGATCGCGGCTGGTGGCGTTCGTGAAACTGTTGGTTTGGTCACGGAATGTCGGCGCTTCAGGTCAACAGCCTACTATATCGCAAAACATCGGGGCACGCTGGGGATGGTGGGGTTTGTCGGAACCTTCACGCTTATCGCGTTCGTACGAGCGTGGCGTTTCAGGCGCGTCGGGGCGCTCATCGATCTCTACAAGGCGGCCGTTTCGGGGTGGCGCGACAGTCGCAAACCGCTGGATCAAGCGATCGTCATCACCGCGTAATGGGCGCGCTTGCAGTGGGACAGGCCTCACGTGTTGCACCGAACTGGAGAGCGTACGCAGTGGTCTCAACCTCAGTTCGAGGTCAGGCGATGCGGATGAGTTGGGTGACGGTCTTGGTTTAGCTTGAAGGACAAGATACGCATCCAGGGTCAGGTTAACGGCAAGCCTCTTACGTCCTTCAAGCGAGCTTTCCACATTCCGGGTTATAATCTTTACGCTGCATCTGCCTGAGTAAACCGAGTAGTTTTGACGCG
>JAYTXS010000197.1:0-2097 GCA_043742845.1 Gammaproteobacteria bacterium | reverse complement strand
GCCTTTGTTCCCTTCGGGCTCTTACTGAATGTATTTGCGTCGAGTCGACTGGGCCTAGGATGGAACGTCGCCTCCTCTCTTTATATCTGGGGGACTGTGCTCGCGCTCACGGCCTCGCTGGGTGGGGCACTGGCCTGGACCTTCGCATCGCAACGGTTGCCCGTTGCCCTTTCGGCACAGTTGATAACGATGGAATCGGTATTCGGAACCACGCTCGGGCTGCTGATCCGGCGTCGCTGGCCAACTCTCATGGAGAGTGTCGGAATGATCGTACTCCTCGCAGGGGTTGTGATCACGATCCGAATTATTCACGGAGGTCAAGGTGTAGCGCTTGCACCTGTTCCTCAACTTGATTGCTAACGCCACCGAGACACTACGCGGTTTATACTGATGCGGATTCCGCAGTCGCGTGGGATGGATGAGCGCAATTGCTTTTATCTGCAGCCCACGGATCCCATGTACGGATCCACCCTTGTTCAATTTTGATGTGCCATTTCCGGTGTCGGCTTTCGTCTATAGAGGGAATGTTCGACGAAATCTATTGCGACGCAGCCCTGCCTGACAATCGGCTGATCGGGATGACGAAGGGCGGCATCCGTCGCTGCACGAATATCGTGCGCGCTTCTCGTTAGGGCAACTTCAAACGATCGAGCAGGTCGAGCATAAGCCTCTGTGGACAGGCTCTTCATCCGCGCAGATTCTCTCCTGCGGGACCAGCAGCTGCGAAGGGATACATTCTGTTTATCGTTCATAGCTATCTGTTGGCTGTTGTGTTCTGCGTGGCCACGATGCTGTGTTGGGGGTCATGGACGACGACGCGCAGGCTGGCGCGCCCAGACTGGCGCTTTGAGCTTTTTTATTGGGATTACACGCTAGGCGCCCTACTGATCACGCTGGCGTTGCGGCTCACTCTCGGCAGCAGCGGTGCGGCAGGCCGAGCGTTCTTACCGGACCTATCGCAAGCTTCGGCCGCGTCGATCACTTCAGCGCTGTTGGGGGGCGCTGTCTTCAATCTCGCGAACATACTCCTCGTTGCCGCGATCGAGATTACGGGTATTGCGGTTGCGTTTCCGATAGGGATCGGACTCGCGCTGACTATCGGCGTGATCATGAACTATGTTGCCGCCCCGCTCGGCAATGTCGCCCTGCTGTCGGGGGGAGTTGCGCTGATCACGCTGGCAATCGTTCTGGACGCTCTCGCCTATCGCCGCTTGGCGGGCAGCTCGCCCGGTGCCAGGAGCAGCACCAAGGGCCTGGTACTGACGGTGAATTGCGGTATCTTCATGGGCATCTTCTATCGCTTCGTCACCGCCGCAATGTATGCGGATCCAGCCCACCCGCAGAGCGGCAAGATGGGGCCATACGCCGCGGTTTTCCTGCTCGCCGTCGGCATCTTTCTCAGCAGCTTCGTTTGGAATACCATCGCGATGAAAAAGCCGGTGGCGGGTGCCCCGGTCGACTTTCGCGACTACTTCGCGGGGAACTTCAGGACACATATGACAGGCGTCCTGGGCGGTTTGATCTGGGGAGCCGGCACGTCCCTTAATTTCCGGTGATCGAGCCCCTGCGCGCCACTCTGGTGAACTTGCGCCACGTGCTGATTGCGGGCGGCGAGCCCAACCCCAATGAATCGCTGTCGCGTCGCCTGGAACGCGCGGAACATGACTATCGCGACGAGCACTATCGCGTAGTCGATACCGCGCGTGACGAGCCCTGCTTCTGGCTGTATTCCTCAGGTTCGACCGGTGCGCCCAAGGGAACCGTGCACGTGCACTCGAGCCTGATGCAAACCGCAAATCTGTACGCCCGTCCCATCTTGGGCATCAATCAGGACGATCTGTGTTTTTCGGCGGCCAAATTATTTTTTGCCTACGGTCTCGGCAACCCGCTCACCTTCCCGCTCGCCGTCGGCGCTTGCACTATTTTGATGGCGGAACGACCCACGCCCGCCGCAGTGTTTGCAACGATCGCAAAGCATCAACCGACAATTTTCTGCGGCGTGCCCACGCTGTACGCCGGCATGCTGGCAAGCCCGGACCTGCCGCGGGTGGCCGTCGGCCGCCTGCGCCGTTGTGTCTCCGCCGGTGAGCCGCTGCC
>JAYTXS010000196.1:0-10532 GCA_043742845.1 Gammaproteobacteria bacterium | reverse complement strand
CGAGCGGCAGCTGCAGCATTGCAGCGACTTGGCGGCCGCTCTTGGCAGCCTCTGGCGCGGTCCTGTCCTAATGAACTTCTTGGTCGAAATGCGTGCGGGTCTGCGCAGCGACGGCGTCAAAACCGCCGTCCTTGGAAAAGCCCGCACAGCCGGCCATTGCCGCGCAGCTCAAGGCCGCAGCTGCAGAGGCGGTCCAGTTGAGCGCAATATTTCGCGTGACTGTTGTAGTCCGCGTTGTCGGAGTATTCATACGTCCTCGCGTGCAAGGCATGGCTTTGGAGACATCAATTGAGATTGCCGGGCGCGACGCGCCGCTTATTCAGGCGGGGATGAAACGAGGAGGGCGGTCCAGGCGTTCGACTGCGCCGTCGGGCGCGGGCTCAACGCCGGCTGAGGTTATTCCGCGGGGCGGTGTCGAGGCGCTATAAAGGTCGCAGCGGTGAGTCCCATCGCAACGCCGCAGCAGGCGTGACTGCAATTGTGCTGATGAATCGCCGTATTCGCATGAGCACATGAATGCTGCACTGCCGGCGCGGCGGCGCTAATGCTCGTGCTCACCCGTTCATTGCACGGCGCCATGCCGCCAAAGCCCTGCAGCGGTAGCAGCAGGGCTATCAGCATCGCAAATCCCATGCGTCCTTTACATGCCATCGCGCCGTGAATTATACACGTGATCGGCACATCTCTTGGGATAGGCTTGGACTTGGGGCATGCTAAGTCTTTGAGGAGCTTCACTATGGTTAGCCGCCGGATTCTCTGCGCCATTTTCGCCCTGATATTGGCCGGCTCGGCCTTGGGGCACGCTAGGTTGCGTAGCACGCTGCCGGCCGCGGATGCCGAGCTGCGGGCTGCGCCCAAAACACTGACCTTGACGTTCAACGAACCCGCTCGGCTGGCGGTGTTGACCTTGTCGGCCGGCGGCAAGGAATTCCCCGTAACGGTTGACCGCAACGCGCCTGCTGCCGCGCAAGTCGTCATTGCGCTGCCGCCGCTCACCCCTGGAAAATATCTTGTGCAGTGGAGCGCTTTATCGCCCGACGATGGCCACGTGACAAAAGGCGCATTCTCGTTCGCGATCGTGGGTCCCGGTGCTTCTTAGTGTCTGGGATGCGTCGGCAATCGTGGCCAAGAGTGTTACGTATGCGGCAACTCTCTGCTGCGCCGGCGCGGTATGGTTCCTGCGCTATTGCAATCCATTGCTGGCGAGCACGCCTCGCCTGAGGATGCGCCGCATCGTGATCGGCTTGAGCGTGCTGTCACTATTCGGAGGTGCGGCGCAGCTACTTATCAGCGCAGGCTCGATGAGTGGGGCGGTAGCAGGGATGATGGATGGGTCGTTGCTGCGCTTGGCGTGGGAAGCGGGCGCCGGGCGAGAAAATTTGATTCGTGCCGGGGGGCTGCTGCTGGCTACGGCCGGCTTGTGGTCCGGCCGTGCTGCCTGGCCGGCGTCATTCGGCGCCGCACTGGCTGCGACGTCATTTGCGTGGACCGGGCATGCGCGCCTACTCACCCCGGCCGCAGCGCCCTTTCTCCTCGGCGTGCACCTTATCGGAGCCGCATTCTGGTTGGGCGCCTTGACGTGCTTGCTCGTCGTCGCTCACGACGGCGACACGTCGCGTCTCGCGCACGCGACGGCGCGCTTCGGCGCCTCGGCTACTTACGTTGTGGCTCTGATGACGGCCGCCGCCCTGAGCTTGCTGTCGATGTTGCTGGGTGGGGTTGCGCAGTTGTGGAGCAGCGACTACGGCCGCATTGCCTTGGTGAAAGTCGGATTTGTAGCCGCGCTATTGGGCCTTGCCGCCTACAATAAGCTGCGCTTGACGCCTCGATTGCTGGCCGGCGACGCAGTGGCGGCGAGCAGTTTGCATGTTTCGGTGCGGCTGGAATTGCTGCTGGGTGTGCTTATTGTCACAGTCACCGCCGCATTGACCACGCTTGCAGGGCCGCCGGTCCTGGACTAGAACAGGATTCCGGTATTCGCATCACATTCCGCCGGCGCAGCGCCTAAACTGTCCATGCACTAGGTGGTTATCAAAGGGGTATGACATGCGAATCGTGCAAATCGTGGGCGCCATTCTGATTGCGGGAGGGCTGTTCGTTCTCATCAGGGGAGCGTCCTACTCGAGCGAAAAAAGTGTGTTCAAGATCGGGGACGTGGAAGCAAAAGTGTCGCAACAGCACTCGATTCCGCCTTGGACGGGAGCTGCCGCGCTCGCGGCCGGCGTGGTGCTCATCGTCGTCGGTGCCCGCAAGAGTTAGCGGCGATGGTGACACTTTTGTGCGATGGCGAACATACCGTGCTGGACCGCTACTGGGTCAATTCCTTACGCAGCATGAGCAGTTCGCGGCGCCGCGCCGCACTCGTCTTCGGGTAACTCAACGACAAGCTCTCGACCGTATCGAGCAGAATTTGCGAAACGATCAACCTGCTGTTGAGCTTATCGTCTGCGGGTACGATGTACCAGGGCGCGGGCCGCGTGCTGGTGGCGGTGAGGGCTTTCTCATAGGCACGCATGTAACTCTTCCAAAATTTACGTTCTTCGATATCAGGGCTACTGAATTTCCAGTTCTTCTCCGGGTTGTCGATCCGTTCGAGGAATCTGTTGCGCTGTTCTTCTTTGGAGAGGTGCAGGAAGAATTTGATGACGCGCGTGCCGTTGCGATCCAGGTGTCTCTCCAAGTCCACGATGGAGCGGTAACGGTGTTGCCAGACGGAGCTATCGCCTGACCGGCCGGGCAACCCCTCGCCGTGCAGAATCTGCGGATGTACCCGGGCGATCAGCACTTCCTCGTAGTAAGAGCGGTTGAAAATGCCGATTCGCCCGCGCTCCGGCAGATCGCGCGTGGTGCGCCAAAGAAAATCGTGCTTGAGCTCAGTTGCGCTCGGATGCTTGAAGCTGAATACCTGGCAGCCTTGCGGGTTGACTCCCGACATGACGTGCTGGATCGCCCCGTCCTTTCCCGCGGCGTCCATGGCTTGAAAAATCAGCAGCAATGCGTAGCGGTCCGAGGCGTAGAGCAACTCCTGCTGCGCGCTCAAGGCCTTGACATGCTTGCGCAGCAGTTCCTCGTATTGTTCATTTGTCTTGTACACGGGCGCTACGAGGGTTGGCCATTTCTTGAGGTCGACTGCGTCACCCTCTCGCACTCGAAAATCGTCTGACTTGATGTGCATTGAAATCCTCTTCATTCCAGCCGCCCCGGGGCAGCATCGTTACACAAGTGGTGTCGTACTGCGTGCATGACCGCTGTAGTAAGATCGCGAGCTTCCAGAACGGTCCGTGGGAGTTTCCAGCGTTGCATGACTCGATATCCCGGCCAGACGGTCCACAAACGCACCGCATTCTGTTCGCGAGCCTCATCGGCACGACCATAGAGTTTTTCGACTTTTATATCTACGCTACCGCGGCCGTACTGGTATTTCCCAAGCTGTTCTTTCCGAAGAGCGATCCGACCACCGCGATGTTGCAGTCGTTCGCGACCTTCGCGCTGGCCTTCTTCGCGCGCCCCGTCGGCTCAGCCTTGTTCGGGCATTTCGGGGATCGCATCGGCCGCAAGGCCACTTTGGTGACGGCCTTGCTCACCATGGGAGTCTCGACCGTGCTGATTGGGCTGCTGCCGACGTACTCCTCGATCGGCGTTGGGGCCGCATTATTGCTGGCGCTTTGTAGATTGGGGCAGGGCTTAGGATTGGGCGGCGAATGGGGCGGCGCCGTGTTGCTGGCGACGGAAAACGCGCCTCCCGGAAAGCACGGCTGGTACGGCATGTTTCCGCAGCTTGGCGCTCCGCTGGGATTCTTGTGCTCCACCGGTGCATTTCTGCTCATGACCAACACCTTGACCGAGGCGCAGCTGTTCAGTTGGGGCTGGCGCTTGCCGTTTCTGGCTAGCGCCGTCCTGGTGCTGATCGGGCTGTATATACGCCTGCAGCTGGTCGAAACGCCGGCGTTCAAACTCAGCCTGGCGCAGGGCGAGCGGGTGCGGGTGCCATTCCTGGTCGTTTTTGCCAAGTATCCGTTGCGCCTCGTCTTGGGTACGCTCGGTGCGACCTGCACTTTCGTTGTGTTCTATTTGATGACGGTATTCGCACTCGGATGGGCTACGAGTTCATTGGGATTCGGCCGCCAGCCGTTCTTGATTTTGCAGATGATCGGTGTGCTGTTCTTTGGTCTGACCATTCCCTTGGCCGGGCTCATGGCGGATCGCATCGGCGGGCGCGTCATGTTGATGATTGCCACGGGTCTGATCATTGGCTTCGGGTTTGCTTTTGAGTCACTGTTCTCCGCTCATAACACGGCGAACGTGCTGCTGTTTTTGGTGCTCGGTTTTGCTCTGAGCGGCTTGACTTACGGCCCGTTGGGGAGCTCTCTGGCAACGCTGTTTCCCACAGCAGTCCGCTATACGGGCACCTCGCTGGCCTTCAATTTCGCAGGAATATTGGGAGCCTCGCTCGCTCCGTCGATTGCCACCGCGCTCGCGTCGCATTTCGGCATCGCCTATGTGGGGTATTATCTGTCTGCGGCCGGGCTCGCGACATTGATAGCCTTGCTCTTGATCAAAAACGAAGAATGAAACTGTTACAGGCTGGCAACAGCATTCCAGGGGGCACTGAAATGATACGTAAGTCACGGGCTCTGCATTGGGTGAGATTGTGGTCGCTGCTGTGCGCGATCGTTGCGTTTGCCTGGAACCCCGCCTCGGCGGCAGATGCCTACGACGCCGCGGTGGCGCACGCGGGGCGCAGCGACGCCGACCTCAAACGCGATCCATTGGACCATCCGGCTGAGATACTGCGTCTCGCCGGGATCAAGCCGGGTATGCGGGTGGCCGATGTGTTGGCAGGAGACGGCTACTACAGCGAGCTTGCCAGCTACTTGGTGGGCCCCAAGGGCAAGGTGCTCATGATTAACAACGCCGCCTTCGATCATTGGGGCGAGCCCAGCCTCGACGCGCGCCTAAAGTCTGATCGCCTGCCCAATGTTCAGCACGAAACCCTGGATCTCAATCATTTGAATCTGGCGCCTGCGAGCTTGGATGCCGTTTTTCTGGTCAAGGTGTACCACGATTTGTACTGGGTGGACCCTCAGGGGCTCGACTCTGAAGGCCTCTGGCCCAGCATCGATACGCACTCGGTACTCGATCAATTGGTGCGCGCGCTGAAGCCCGGCGGCGTCCTCCTGGTAGTCGATCACTCGGCGAAGCCGGGAAGCGGTACTGCCGCCGCATCCAATCTGCACCGCATCGAAGAGAGCTATGCCCTCAAGGACTTCGAGTCGCGTGGGCTCAAAGTCGTTGCCAAGAGCGATTTATTCAAGAGACCGGACGACGCCCGTGACCAGATGAGCTACAAGGGACCTGCGTTGGGCAAGACGGACAGGTTCGTGCTGTTGTTTCGCAAAACAGCCGGCTAGGCGGGCGCCCCCGGCTAGGCGCCCCAGCTAGGCCCCCAGCTAAACGACGGAGTTCAGCCAACGAGTCAGGCCGCTGGCGTCCATGGCCCCGGATTGGCGGGCGATTTCCTTCCCCGCACGGAACACGATCAGCGTCGGGATACTGCGGATATTGAAACGAGCCGCCGGCCCCGGTTCATCCTGCGTGTTCAACTTGGCAAAGCGCATTCTGGGTTCCAGTTGACGGGCGGTTGCCTCAAAAAACGGCGCCATGGCAATACAGGGTCCGCACCAGGGAGCCCAAAAATCCACGGCCAGGGGCAGATCGCCCCGGCTCACGTGCCGGTCGAAATTCGACTCCTTGAGCTCGATCGGCTTTCCTGTGAATAATGGAGAATGGCATTTGGGGCAGCGAGGCGCATCTTTCAAGCGGTCCTCAGGGAGCCGTACCACCGAGTCGCAATTCGCGCAAACCACTTGAATGGGATCGCTCACGAATCTTGGGCCTATTTCGGTTGCGCCACCAAGATGGCGAAGCTTTCGGGGACAATGCTGGGACGTGGGTGCGGTGTTTCTTCGGTCGGCGGCGGTGCTGCTCTCAGATTCGCGGCCGCCAGGAAAATCTTATGAGTCGCCGGATCAAGCACCATAGTGCGTGCGCTGACCTGAGTCGTCACCGTCGCCGCAACCCGGTATTCATCTGGGGACTCTTCATGAATCACCGTCAAGGTACCGTCCAGTCCGTTCGAGCTGAAAACCAGGCCAAGGTCGGAATCGAATGCCGCGTCATCCGGTCCCCTGCCGATCACTACTCGGGCAACTTGTTTACCGGACAGGCTATCGGTTACCGCCATGACCTGATTCGCACAGACCGAGAACAATCGGTGATGAGCTGCGTCGAGCGCGAGGCCAGTGGGATTCGCGCAGCCCGGCAGCGCCCAAGTCGCCTTGACCGCAAGGGATTTCGTGTCGATGACGGCGAGCTTGCCTTGATCGGTCTCGATATTCACGTACACCATGCCTGTCGGATCGGAGGCCATGAATTCCGGGGGGCCGGCCAGCGCGACGGTGGCCATGATCTGCATCGTCCCGGCATCGAATATCGACAGGTTGGCAGATTCGCCGTTGGCGGCGATGAGTAGATTGTGGCGTGGCTCGTACAGTATGGCATCCGGTTTCTTTCCGGAAACCGGCACTTCCTCGATAACCCGTAAAGTATCCAATTCGAATACCGAGACGCTGTCGCTGCGTCCATTGCTGGTGAAGCCGCGCGTCAGCGCCGGCGCGAACGCGATACCGTGGACTCCGAGGGTGTGCGCAATGTTGCCGACCGGTTTGCCGCTGACCGTTTCGATGACGTCTACGCGATCGCCGCGACTGATGAACAGGCGCGCACCGCTGGCCTCCAGGGCCAACGTGTCCCAACCACCGGCTCCACCCAGCCGCCAACTTTGCGACACGGTGTAATTCGCTGCGGGCAGCGGCGAGGTGTCCGTGGCGTGTGCCGCAACGGCCGCCGTCTGCAAGAGCGCATACCCGAATAACAGCAGATGGCGCAAGTGATTCGTCTCCGTTGCCTGGGAAGCTAGTCTACCTGGATTGGCGCGTAGAGAAAAACCACGGTAATTCCGGTGCAATTCCTACAAATAAGCAAACTTCCACCTCAGCGTGGTTGCGCTGCGATGACCGCCAATCCCCGCAGGACGAGATCCGGCACGATCTCCCCTTGCAATCGCATCGTGCCGGTGATCATTCCGGCGTCGCCGCCGGTGATGAACAACTTGGGCTTCACGCCGGTGCTTTGTTCGATTACTTCGGCGGCCCGATCCGCCATGCCCGCCAAGGCGAAAACAGCTCCACGGGACACGGCTCCGATGGTGTTGTTGGCCAGTACACCGCAGAGCGACGGAGTGCTGTGCTGCACCGCCTTGGCGATATCGCTGGTCTTGTTCATCAATGCCTCGCGCATCATGTGGATGCCGGGCGCGATCAGGCCACCAAGATGCCTTCCGCCGGCGTCCACGCTGTCAACTTTGACCGCGGTTCCGGCATCCACCACACACAGCGCCGAGCGTGCCATGGTCCAAGCGCCGATCAAAGCGAGCCAGCGATCAGCGCCTAACAATGTCGGGGCAAGATAACCATTGGTGAGGCCCATGAATTCTGGGGCCGCGGTCACGTACTCGACGTCGATTTTGAACGATTTCTTGGCGAGGCGGTTCAGCATTTTTGCCATGTCCGACCCGGCGACGTTGGAAACCAGCACCCGGGTTGGTTTTTGATCCGATTCGAATAGCGCGCTGGTCCAAAGGCCAGGCTTGGCGTTGCGATGCACGACAGCCTGCTGATCGGACAGTCCGGTACTTGTGAGCCAAGCCCACTTCAGGCGGGTGTTACCCACGTCGATGACCAAAATCATGCGGTGCTTATTGCCCTAAATGCGCCGGCGATCGTGCAAGCGCGCAAGGATAGCATCGCCGGTGGCTTATGCGGAGTGGGCCGAATAGGGTGCATCACATAACGGCCCAGGTAACGCTAAACTGCAGCATGCCGTTTTGGGTACGTGGAGAGAGGAGTGGTGAATGTTTGACTTGAAGCAGGCGATTTCGAATGTGCAGGATTTCCCCCGCCCCGGCATTTTATTCCGCGACATATCACCCTTGCTGCGCGATCACTTCGACGCCACGTTGCGGGCATTGGATGCATTGCTGACAGATACAGAATGGGCCGACGTGGATGCTGTGGCGGGAATCGAGTCGCGCGGATTCATCTTGGGCGCCGCTTTGGCTACCCGTCGCGCCAAGGGCTTCGTGTTGGTTCGAAAACAGGGGAAATTGCCGCCTCCGGTGGTCGATGTGGCCTATCAACTCGAATACGGCTCGGGTGTTTTGGAGATGCAGCGCGGGAACGGACGCCTGGTTTTGGTGGATGATGTGCTCGCCACCGGCGGCACCATGAGCGCCGCGGCCGAATTATGTCAACGCGCGGGCTACCAGCTGCAAGCGCTGGCCACCTTGATTGATTTGAATATCGTCACCGACTATGCGTGGCGGAATTTGCGGCTGCGTGCTGCGATCAGTTACTAGCTACGAGTGCTCTTGATAATGCTACCGAACACGATGGTGGTTATGGCGCTGCGCGCGGAATCCGCCGGCGTATTCGAGGCGGCCGGTGTCCCGGTTCTGTATTGCGGCGTGGGCAAAGTCAACGCCGCCATCGCATTGACCCGTGAGTTGACCCGCTACTCGCTGCAGGATCAAGCAATGCCTTTGGTGCTGAATTTCGGGTCGGCCGGCAGCCGCCGTCACGCCGCCGGCACTTTGGCGCAGTGTCATGAGTTCGTGCAACGCGACATGGACGTCAGCGGTTTGGGATTTGCATTGGGTGTGACGCCCTATGATGACGCCCCCGAATGTTTGCGCTTCGAGCCGATATTTACCCAATTGCCTTCTGCCGTCTGCGGCAGCGGAGACTCGTTTTCGACCGGTCTAGTCGGCGTCGATTGCGCGGTGGTCGATATGGAAGCGTATGCGCTTGCCAAAACATGTTGGAGCCACCGAGCGCCGTTCGCCTGCGCCAAGTATGTGACTGACGGCGCCGATCACGCGGCGGCGGATGACTGGCACAGCAACGTGCATAAGGCCGCCGACGAATTCTTGAGCTTGTATCAGGCGGTCGTGCGATAGTCGCTCGACGCTCAATGCATGTGATCGGCGCACAAGGAATCATAAGCTTGTCGAGATTGGTGTTGTCGATCTGTGTATTCGCGCTGGCTCTGCCTGCGGCCCAAGCGGACGTAAAAGTGATCGAGGGGCCTACGCCAATCCAAGATGGCGAGGCCACATCGGCGGGCGATATCACGGTGTTGAACGAGAAGCTGGCTTTCGCGCTGGCCGTCGGCTCGCCGGTGCCCTATGGGGTACCGCGTGGAGCGATTGTCGACGTGGCACCGGTCGTGAACGGTAAGATTGGCCGCGATTGCGTCGTTTTTGCGGACTTCATTCCCGACAACTGGTCGGCGTGGCCCAACACCTTTCAACGCATCAAGATTCTCGAGCGCGGCCCCGCCCAAGTCGTCATCCAAACGCAGCGTGACTGGGGAAAGGTGACGGTCACCACCCTGTACACGCTCAAGACGGGTGCGGACGCAGTCGAGATTCGCGCCACGATGGCCAATGACGGACCCGCGCTGACCGGGCTTCTGTCGGGTCTGACTCTTTGGCCGAAGGGAGGCTATCTTTTCGGCGTCCCGGGGCTCGCCGGAATTGTGAGTGGCACGACCGAGGGTGCGCTGGCCGATCGTGTGGTCGCCTATGATGAGCATTGGAGCGTGGCGCTGCATGCTCCCTACGCTGATCATATCAGCGACGGTTCCATGGACATGTATCGGTTGCACACGTTAGGCGCCGGCGACACTCAGGTGTTCGAGGCATGGTTGCAGGTGGGCGCAAGCGGCGATCTGAAGCCGGTCATCGCCGCGGAAATCACGCACCACCATCTGGCTTCCGGAATCGTTCGCGGGGCCGTCACCGCAGAAGACGGTAAGCCGGTCGAGACACCCGTCGTGGTGATCGAAAAGCGGGGCAAGCCCTATGCGTGGGTGTTGGGCAGTCACGGCGAGTACGAGCTCACGCTTCCGGCCGGCGACTACAGCGCGTACGCCACTGCCAAGAATTACTCGCAGAGCGCCCCGTTTGCTTTGCAGGTGACGAAAGATGCGGCAACGGTCCGCGATTTTCGAAATTTGCAGTTGCCCAGCAGCATACGATTCGCGGTGACGGATTCACGTAACGGCAAACCCATGGATGCGCGGATTTCGATCGCGGAAGGCCAGAAGCCGCTGGTGCAATTTCTCGGCCGCAAAACATTTTTCACAGAGCTGGCGCCCAAGGGCCAGGTCGATGTGCCGATAGCACCGGGCAATTATTTATTCACCATATCGGCGGGCGGTGGATTTCTCGCGGATAGGAAGCAGCTCAGGCTCAGCGTTCTGCCCGGCCACGAGCAGGCGGCACACATTGCGGTGACCCCGCTGTTCGATCCGCCGGCTCGGCATTGGTATTCGGCTGATTTGCATCACCATGCAGATCAGGCGGAAGCGGTGACTCCGCCCCAGGATTTGGCCCGCTCGCAGCTGGCGGC
>JAYTXS010000195.1:0-5641 GCA_043742845.1 Gammaproteobacteria bacterium | reverse complement strand
GCCGAGAGCTTGCCACCAAGGGCCGGCCATTCATAGCGAGCCACCGCATTCACGCTCCACGGCGGCGCCTGCGGCAGTTGGGCAGTGACGAGAATTCCCGCAGGGGTGGGCACATTCAGCGCCTGGGTATCGAGGTAGGAGACGCCCAATTGCAGGTGCATGCCGTGAAACGGCACCACGGCCAGTTCAAGCTCGCTGCCCTTCACCTTGGCGTCGATGTTTTCGACGATCTGCGTAGCGACGTCCAGGAAGAAGCCCTGATAGTTCTTGTAGTCGTAATAGAACACGTCGCCATTGAGCCGCGCCGCGCCGTCCCAGAACGTCGATTTGAAGCCCGCTTCGTAGCTGGTCAGGCGCTCCTCGTCATAGTTCAATTTCAATGTCGGGACGAAGCCATAGGCAGGATTCAGATTGACGTAGCCGGAACTAGGCGCTGACCAGCCGCCGCCCTTGGCGCCGCGATTGACGCTGGCATACAGCAAATCGTCCTGATCGATTTTGTAGTCGAGTTCGGCCTTGCCCATCGGCATTCGATAGGTCTTTTCCGCGTCCGGGTAACCGGCCGCGGTCGAATAGGTCAGATTGTAGGGAAAGCCTCCCGGCGGCGCTGTCGGATTGGGTGGCCCGCACACATTGCAGCTGTAATTGTACAGGTACTGTTTCTGATCGATGGTGTAGCGCGCACCAACGATGCCCACCCAGTGGTCGGTGAAATTATATTCTAGCTGACCGAATACGGAAGGCGAACTGGTTTTGAGATTCAGGTTCGCCAGCCCATCTCCGTAGGGAAACGGCACCGGTGGAATGTAATCCGGCAGAGCCGTCTGCTCGAAATTGGTGGTTTTATAGTTGAGATAATAGGCACCGGCGATCCAGCGCAGGCTCTCGTACTTGCCGTTCAGACGGAATTCCTGAGAGAACTGCTGGTAGTGCGCCTCGGTGTCATAGTTGAAGATGGGACTGGGAGATACGTCCGAGTCCTCTCCATAGCGCTTCTGCATTTTGAGATAGTCGGTTACGGACGCGAGCGAGAACGCATCGAAATTCCAATTCACGCGAACATTGGCGCCCCACACGGTGCGGTTGAATAATCCGCGTCGATCCTCCGATTGATTGAACGGGCTGGAACTCGTATTCACGTAGCCGCCTAAGTCCGCAGTGCCCGGCGGCGCGAAAACGCCGCGGCCGGTGGCGTCAGGATAAGACGCACCCCAGGAATAATCGCCGGAGGTCTCGTGATTGTTGTTCAGCGCATGCAGCTTGATCAAAATCTCGCCGCTCTCGGACGGCTTGATGCGAAATTGCAGCCGCAGTGCGTACTGATTTTGGTCATCGATCGCATGGCCGATGCTGTTCGAGATATAGCCATCATGGCGCGACACGTCGAAGGAGAGCCGGCCGGACACCTTGTCGGTTAGTGGCCCGCTCACCGCCCCCTCGGATTCGAATGTGCCGAAATTTCCACCCGTCAGTTGCAGATAGGCCTCTGGGGTATCGGTGGGAAGCTTGCTCACGTACTGAATGAGACCGCCCGTGGCGTTTCGGCCGAATAAGGTGCCCTGAGGTCCGCGCAACACTTCGACCCGCTGCAGGTCGAACAGCGACCCGGCCAACGCGCCTGTCGAGCCGATGTAGGCATCGTCCGCGTACACCGCGATGGGCGCTTCTTGGTGATCGCTGAAGTCGTTCTGGGAGACGCCGCGCAGGTTGTAGATCGTGACCGTAGCGCCGTATTGATTGTATTGCAGTCCCGGCACCTGACCCGCGATATCGGTGACGTCCTTGAATCCGAGCTGTTCCAGCGTGTGCGCATCGAACGCGGTGATCGACGTTCCCACGTCCTGCAGATTCTGCTCGCGCCTTTGGGCGGTGACGACGATTTCGCCGAGCTTGTCCTCATCGCCGGGTTCGGCCGCAATGCTGGCGGCCCAAGGGCCCAGGGCGACCACCATTGCGACGGCGGCATGGGCCACCTGAGTGCGAAGCGTCCATCCCTTCCTATAATCGTGCATTGCGCCCCCCATGGATCGACCAGTGCCTATGGCATTTTGGCCATACTAGTCCCTGGGGCGACGGCCACGCGATCCGGGAAACGAAGGTAACGTACGGGATCGGAAAATAGTTCCAGGCCGGACGCCTGATCGAGAATTTTCCTGTAGTCTCGCCCGTCAACGCTTTCCCTTCGGCACGGCAACCATGGCGGCGAATTCCAGCAGTCACTCGATCTCTATAGTCTTCGAGAACACCGCGGCGGCGTGGCCGGGGCGCGATTTCCTGCACATTCCTGCCGCGGCCTGCCGCGACTACGCCGACGGCTCGATCACCCTGACCTATGGCGAAGCGGCCGCTCGCGTTGCTGCGCTCGCCTCTCGGCTGCGCGCGGCCGGCTACGGAGCCGGGCACAGGGTAGCCGTCGCGCTTGACAATAGACCGGACTTCTTTCTGTTTTTCTTGGCCTTGGCCAAGACAGAGGCCAGCATAGTGCCGCTCAACGCCGCTATGAGCGTCGCCGAGTTGGCCTATGTGGTCGGCCATTCGGACGTGGCTCTGGTGGTGACGCATCCAGGACATGCGGCTCACATTCGCGCTGCACTGCCTCCTGCCGCTTCGCTTGCCGTGCTCGACGCATCCGATCAGGCCCTGCCACGAGCGACTGCGGCGCGCAGCGCGGGACGGGACGAAGCAGCGCTGCTATACACCTCCGGCACCACCGGAACGCCCAAAGGTTGCATGCTCAGCAATGAGTATTTTCTGAGCATCGGCCGCCTATATACCGAGCTCGACGGCTATTGTCGCTTCGACGGCGAGGGTGACCGGCTTGCCACACCCCTTCCCGTCACCCACATGAATGCGCTCGCGGTGTCGTTCACGGCGATGCTGATGACAGGAGGCTGTCTGATTCAGCTCGACCGATTTCATCCGTCGAGCTGGTGGCAATCGATTCGCGCCAGCCGCGCCACTGCTTTCCACTATCTCGGCGTCATGCCGGCAATGTTATTGAACGCAGCGGTGTCAACTGAAGACAATGTGGCAGCGACGGTACGATTTGCGTTCGGCGCAGGCGTGGATCCGCGGCACCAGGCCGCGTTCGAAGCACGCTTCGGAGTACCGTTGATAGAAGCCTGGGCCATGACCGAGACGGGCGCCGGTGCTTGGATAACAGCCAACCGCGAACCACGCCACTTGGGCCAACGCTGCGTCGGCATGGCGCCGCCTGGATTGGCTCATCGTATTGTCGATGACAATGGCACCGACGTCGCACCAGGATCGCCCGGCGAGTTGCTGGTGAAGCGCGAGGGCGCCGATGCCCGAGCGGGATTCTTCTCCGGTTACTACAAGGACGCGGCGGCGACTTCGGAGGCTTGGGCGGAGGGTTGGTTTCATACCGGCGATTTGGTGCGCGTGGGCGAAGACGGGTGCTTCTTCTTCGTCGACCGCTCCAAGAACGTCATCCGCCGTAGCGGGGAAAACATTGCGGCCGTGGAAGTGGAGAGCGCACTTCAGACCGACTCCGATGTACTGGCGACGGCGGTATGCCCCGTCACGGACGATGTGCGAGGAGAAGAAGTTTTCGCTTTCGTGGTATTGCGTGCGGGCGTGTCTCCCTCTCTGGACACCGCCGCCAGGCTGCAAAATCACTGCCTGCAGCTATTGGCCTACTACAAGGCGCCGGCCTACTTTGCGTTCCGCACTGAGTTGCCGCAAACCGCGTCGCAAAAGCTCGCGCGTGCGCAAATCAAGTCGCTCGCCGCCGCCGACATCCTCGCGGCAGAGGCCTTCGATTTGCGTTATTCGAAGAGGCGCGCGGTTCGCGACAGGGTACGCAGCACCGTGCGCGACTATGGCGACGTAGTGTTGGCCGCGCCGGTCACCGTGCCCTATGTGCGCTACTCGGTGCGTAACGCTCACTGGTTCGTTGCACACGCACTGTCGCGGCTGATCAAGGAGTCAGGCCTGCACAAGGCCGACATCGACGGGCTGAGTCTCGGCAGCTTTACGCTGGCGCCCGACACAACCATCGGTCTCTCCCAGCATCTCGGCGTGACGACCCGATGGCTCGACCATGTTCCGCTCGGCGGCGCCTGCGGCATCGTTGCCATGCGCCGCGCGCTGCGGGCGGTGCAGGCCGGTGATGCCGAAGTCGTTGCCTGCATCGGCGCCGACACCAATCACGTCGACTCTTTCCGGCAGAGTCTCGGCAATTTCAGCGTATTCGCGCGCGACGCCGTGTTCCCTTATGGATCCGGCGGCCCCAATGCGAGCTTCGCCTTTCTGACCTCGCACTACATGCGCACCTACGGCGCCACGCGCGAGGACTTCGGCAAGATCTGCGTGGCGCAGCGCGACAATGCGCTTGGCTATCCCCTGGCCCTGTTCAAGAAGAAACTGACCCTGCAGGAATATCTCGGCGCCCGTCTCATCGCGGATCCGATTCGCCTGTTCGATTGCGTGATGCCTTGCGCCGGCGCAGAAGGTTTCCTGGTCATGCGGCGGCAGCGAGCCGAGGAATTGGGCCTGCCCTTTGTACACGTGCGCTCGACCGCCGAGCGGCACAATGCATTCCCAGAGGATCCCATCCAGAGTCGCGGCGGCTGGGTTCTCGACCGCGAACATCTCTACAGCGCCGCGGGAGTCGAGCCGGGCGACATCGACTTTGTCGAGACCTACGACGATTATCCGGTGATGTCGGTCATTCAACTCGAGGATCTCGGTTTTTGCGCCAAGGGCGAGGGACCGGATTTCATTCGCCGCCATTCCTTTACGACAACCGGATCCTTTCCCCTCAACACCAGTGGCGGCCAACTCTCAGTCGGACAGGCGGGCTGCGCGGCCGGCTTTCTGGGACTGGTCGAATCCATACGGCAGCTGACGGGCCGCCATTTGGCTTCTGCGGTTCCGGATGCGCGCTTCGGCATCGCTGTAGGTTTCGGCATGATCACCTATGACCGAGGATTGTGCGCGGGCGCCGCCATCCTCAGCCGGGCGGGCGCATGATTCCTCCTTCGGTAAGATCGCGCGCGGCGCTTGGCTTGACTGCGGCGGCTGCACTCGGCCGATTCGAACTGCAGGTCTGCGGCGCCTGCGCGGCGGTTCAGTACCCGCCGCGTGAAACCTGTCATCGATGTCTCTCAGATTCACTGCGGTGGCGTGAACAATCGGGTGCCGGCGAGCTGATCGCCGACACATTCGTGCAGCACAGCAATGACATGTATTTCCAGGAACACGTCCCTTGGCGACTCGGTTTGGTCAGGCTCGACGCCGGACCCACCGCAGTCGTGCATCTTCATGGTGGCTGCGCGCCCGCACCGACCCGAGTGAACGTCGGTGCAAGAATCGACAAATCCGGCCAGGGTGTCCTTATGGCCTTTCCCATCGACGAGGTGCCGAACATGGCAGACGACCGCCAACTGCGTGAAATGACTTGCGATCCGAAGCTGCGCAAAGTGCTGGTAACCGACGGCAGAACGGCGGTGGGTCAAGCCGCGGTGCGTGCCTTGGTTGCTGCGGGCGCCGATCTCGTGTGGGTGGGTTATGTCGAACCGTGGAAGGGTTCCGTCGAATTCACAGCGTTGCAGGCATTGCCGCAGGTCACGCTGCTGCCTCTGGACCTGCGCCACTGTGAGTCCGTCAAGAAAGTCGC
>JAYTXS010000194.1:0-10220 GCA_043742845.1 Gammaproteobacteria bacterium | reverse complement strand
ATCTTCAGATCCAGGTTGGCATTCCCCAAGTTGATGGTGCGTTCCTCGACTTGCTGCTCAAGAAATTGCCGATACTTCTCCAGGCGCGAGTCGCGGTGCCTAATTTGGCCCAGCATTTGATTGAAGCCATCGATGAGCGAGCCCACTTCATCCTGCGAACTTCGCTCCACTCGCAGGCTGTAGTCCTCCTCCAAGGAGACGCGTTGCATCGTGTGCGCCAAGTTGACGATGGGTCCGGAGATTTGCTGCTGTAATCTCGCGGCAAACCAATATGCCGTCAGCACCGCCGCGGCAATTGCCGCGAGCGTAATGAGAAGGTAGCTCTGCCAATCGGGGAACAAGACGTCGAGCGGCACCACGATCAGCACCAATCCCAGCACTTGGTCGTTGCGGACGATCGCCGCGTCGACGTGGATTTGACTTCCCTGCAAAAACACCTGGGGATGCTGCGGATCGATGGGCGACACTGCACTTGCGATTGCGGCGGAATTGCGCTCGGCCGCCGGCTCTAATTGCGCATTGGTCTGGCCGCGGCGATAGCTGGCAAGCCTTTTGCCGTTCACCCCCAGAACTTCTGCGCGGCTGACCAGCCATTCGTCGCGCAGCGCGCTCATGGCTTTGAGCGCGCCCTTGTCGTCGCCGAGCCGCAGCGCATCGATGGTGCTGGCGCCTGTAACTCGCGCAACGCGGGCGGCGCTCCATTGCAGGTCGGCGCGCAAGTGCAGCAGGTTCATTGCTATGTGCGCGATCATCGCCACTGCGAAAACGGCGATCGCAGGTACCATGATGACCACGCGCAGCTTGCGCTCGATGGGAAGGTCCGTGAACCAACGAATCAATAGCCCTCCCGGTCACAAGTTTGTTTTGAAGCCCCCTACGTTAAGTGTCGGCTTTACGGGGGAAATCTGCTGGTTTCCGCGGGACAATATGCGGTCGCAGAACGTGACGTGGTTCACGTCTGCCGGAAGCTCGGGGATCGGACTAACGCCGCCGCGGAAAGACGCAGGCTGCGGCGACCAGGCCGCGCGCGCGCGGCCAATCGAAAGCCGGTCCAGGATCGGTCTTGCGGCCGGGGGCAATGTCGCTATGGCCCACCAAGCGGTCCGGAGAAAGCCGCGGATAGGCAGCACACAGGGCGGCCACCACCTTGGCCAGGGCGTGGTATTGAGCGGCCTCGTACGGCAAAGTATCGGCGCCCTCGAGTTCCACGCCCACCGAGAAATCGTTGCAGGCCTCGCGGCCCTCGTACGTGGATTTGCCGGCATGCCAGGCGCGATCCTGCAGGCTGACGTACTGCGTCACTGCGCCATCGCGATCGAGCACCAGGTGCGAGGACACGCGCAGCGCGCATACTTCGGCGAAATAGGGGTGCACATCCGGCGGCAGCGTGTTGGTAAACAATCGGTCTATCCAGGGTCCGCCGAATTCGCCGGGCGGTAGGCTTATGCCGTGGACCACGATCAAGTCGGCCTCCATGCCAGCCGGCCGTGCGTCATAGTTCGGCGAGGTGATTTGCCGGGCGCCGTACATCAGCCCGCTGTTGGGATCAACCTGCAAGTCCGTGTCCTTAAGCCAGCCTATACTGCCGCTAGCATATGCGACAATTCGCGGCATATGAATGCCGCATCCTACAATCCGTCATGCGATTGACCCGCGTCTACGTTGACGCCGTGCTGCTGCCGGGTAGCGTGGTGGAGTTGCCGCCCGACACCGCCTCGCACCTGGCAAAGGTTTTGCGCGCTCGCGGCGGCGACGAGTTGACTTTGTTCAACGGCGACGGACGCGAATTCCATGGCGCGATCGATACGGTGCGCGGCTCGCGCGTGTCGGCGTCGGTCGGCGACAGCCGGCAGGTGGATAGAGAATCACCGTTGGGCATCAGCCTCGTACAGTGCGTGCCGCGCGGCGACCGCATGGACTTCATCGTGCAAAAGGCGACCGAACTCGGCGTGACGCGAATTGTCCCCGTCTTGAGCCAACGCAGCGTCGTTCGGCTAGACAACGAGCAGGCTGAATCGAAGGCCGTTCATTGGCGGGCCGTTGCTGTGAGCGCCTGCGAGCAATGCGGGCGCAATCGCCTGCCCACCATAGGGGCCGCCCGCCCGCTGCTCAGCTACTTGGGCGATTCCCTGCCGGGGACCGGCCCACGGCTCGTGTTTGAACCCGAGTCTTCGCCCGCTCACCCCGCAGCCCCCGGCATCGCAGCCGTCGAAATAGCGATAGGCCCTGAAGGCGGCTTTGCCGACGAGGAACTCGAAGCATTTCGAGTCGCGGGATTTTCTCGAGCTGGTTTGGGTCCTCGAGTCCTGCGCACCGAGACTGCCGCGATCGCGGCGCTCGTGTGGCTGCAGGCGCGCTTCGGCGACATGTAGGAACTCGGGTAACGTCGCGAGCAGCCGACGCTTGAAAGACGCGCCATTCCTGATCTAATTGTTTTTTCCAATCGATGTGCACGTGAGATTTATGTATTCCAAGTTCCGTCTTGCATTCGGTTTGCTGCTGTTGACCACCATTGCCGCCTGCGGCGGCGGAAAAAGCAGCTCCCTTGCTGCACCGCCCGTGGCCACCGATCCACCCGCGGCGAGTGCTCCGGCCATTACTGCGCAGCCCGCCGACGTCAGCGTCTCAGTCGGAGGGTCGGCTACATTCTCGGTGACGGCCGCCGGCGCGGCGCCGCTGACCTATCAGTGGCGCAAGGGCACCGCGGCACTTGCCGGCGCCACAGCGGCGAGCTACACGTCGCCGAGGACCATTGCCGGCGACAGCGGCAGCGCTTTCTCCGTGGTAGTGACCAATGCGCTAGGTACGGCGACGAGCAATGCCGGGATGCTGACCGTCACGGCCGCGGTGACGGGAACCGACGTGCTTACCTATAAGAATGATCTGAATCGCACCGGTCAAAACCCTTCGGAGTCGGTGCTCACCCTCACGAATGTGACTTCCGCGACCTTTGGCTTGCTGCGCACCCTGCCGCTCGACGGCAAGGTCGATGCCCAGCCCCTGTATGTCTCGAAGCTTGGCGTGGCAGGGACGATCCGCAACGTGGTATTCGCCGCCACTGAGCACGATTCGGTGTATGCCTACGATGCGGACACGGGCACTGCCCTATGGCATGTCTCGTTGTTGCCGACGGGCGAAGCGTTGAGCGACACGCACGGATGCGGCCAGGTCACTCCCGAGATCGGAATCACTTCTACCCCCGTAATCGATCGCGGTGCCGGCACGCATGGCACGATTTTCGTCGTCGCCATGTCGAAGGACGCTTCCTCGAACTATCACCAGAGGCTGCACGCGCTCGATCTCACCACGGGCGCCGAGATACCCGGCGGCCCGATCGAGATTGCGGCGACATTTCCTGCCGCCGGAGGCGCAACGACCACCTTCAGCCCCGGACAGTACGAAGAACGCGCCGCCCTGCTGCTGTCGAACGGCACCATCTACACCAGTTGGACCTCGCATTGCGACGTCGCGCCCTACACGGGTTGGATCATCGCGTACTCCGAGAGCACATTGGCGCGAACTGGAGTGCTCAACGTTGCGCCGAACAGCGGCGCCGGGCCCGCCATTTGGATGAGCGGCGGCGGCCCCGCCGCAGATGCGGCGGGCAATGTATATTTGCTGACCGCGAATGGCGCCTTCGAAACCACCCTGGACGCGAATGGCTTTCCCAACAAGCAGGATTACGGCAACTCCTTCGTCAAAATCGCCAACGCCGGCGGGACATTGAGCGTCGCCGATTATTTCACGATGTTCAACGAAGTCGCTGAATCGAATGCGGATCAGGATCTGGGCTCGGGCGGCAGCATGCTGCTTCCGGACCTGATGGACTCCACCAACACGGTCCGCCACCTCATGGTCGGCGCCGGTAAGGACGGCAACATCTACATCGTCAATCGCGATGGCATGGGCAAATTCAACGCAAGCAACAATTCGCAGATCTGGCAGCAACTATCCGCGGCACTGCCCGGCGGCATCTGGTCCACCCCCGCCTATTTCAACGGCGTGGTCTACTACGGGGACGTGAGCGGAACCTTAAAGGCATTTACGCTATCCGGCGCCAAACTCGTCGCAACTCCCCAATCGCAATCCGCGGTGCAATTTACGTATCCAGGTACGGCCCCAAGCGTCTCCGCCAATGGCACATCGAACGGCATCGTGTGGGCGCATGAGAATACCAATCCGGCGGTGCTGCACGCCTACGACGCGGCTAACCTCGCCCACGAGCTCTACAACAGCAATCAAGCCGCCGCCGGTCGTGATCACTTTGGAGCCGGCAATAAATACATCACGCCCGCCGTCGCCGACGGGAAGGTGTTCGTGGGAACCACCAATAGTGTGGCGATTTTTGGATTATTGCCTTGAGGCGTAGAAGCTGGGAATCGACGATGCCTAGGTCGGCATCACTGACGTTTCCTCTGCAATCATCTGCTCCAGCCTTGCCAAGTCGGGGATCAGAGGCGTCTCGTTCACCATGCGCACCTGGCAAATGACGGGTGAGCGCTCAGGGAAACTGCGCGAGGGATCCGGTCGCACCACGTCCGCATTCACCCGCACCAGCTGCGGAAAGCCTTGGGTCAGCATGCCGAAGTAGCCCGACTGCAGCTTGCCGCCCGACGCGTAGAAAACGGCGATACGGGTGCGGTTGGTGATGGTCGGGAGCGTCTGACCGAAGGCACCCTCAAAAGACACCACAGGCACGCTGCGCCCGCTCCAGCTTACGAGTCCCGCATACCAGGGAGGCGCATTGGTCATTTCCGCCGGCACCTGGTATCCGATGACCTCGGCCACACAGGCGCGCGGCACGATTAATCTCTCCCCGGCGAGCGGCACCAGCAGGCTATACAGCTCGTCGCGCAAATCAGACATAGCTGCTACCTCGAGACGGCGCTGCGGCGATTGACCAGCGGCTCAATCGCGTCGAGCAGCTGGCTTTCTTGATACGGCTTGCCTAAATAGTCATCGACGCCGAGCTCGATGGCCCGAGCCCGATGCTTCTCGCTTACGCGTGAAGTGATCATGACGATCGGAATATCTTTGAGGCGCGGATCATTGCGCACATGTGCGGCGACTTCGTAGCCGTCCATGCGCGGCATTTCTATATCGAGCAATATGATGTCGGGCAGATTCTCCTGCAGCAGCGATACTGCGTCCACGCCGTCCTTCGCTGTCAACACGCGCATGCCATTGCGCTCCAACAGGCGCTGCGTGACACGGCGCACGGTAATGGAGTCATCCACGACCAGCGCGAAGGTGCGCCGATCGCGCTGGTCGAGAACCACGGTCTCAGTAGGACGGGCACGCCATTCGGAGCGCACCAGTGAACCCATGTCGAGAATGATGACGATGCGGCCGTCGCCCAAGATCGTGGCGCCGGCGATACCGCGGATGCCGGACACCTGCGGTCCCAAGGATTTGACGACGATTTCGCGGCTGCCCACCAGCTCATCCGTGACCAAAGCCGTGGAATGCTCGCCGGCGCGGATCAGCACCACCGAGATCGACACGTCGGCTTCGGGCAATAAGGTGGGCCCCAGGCCCACGAATGATCCCAGTTGTTGGAAGCGATATTTTTGGCCGCCATATTCGAACAGTGGCGCGTCCTTACCCAGGTGTCTGGCGACGATGTTCCTCGGCAGGCGTACCACGCCTTCCACGGTCGCCAGCGGCAACGCATAGACTTCCTCGGCGACCCGCACGATCAGCGCCTGACTGATCGCCAGCGTGAATGGCAGGCGAATCGTAAAGCGCGATCCCTTTCCGGCGGTGGTGTCGATGAACAGGCCGCCGCCCAGCTTCTTGACTTCGGTGGCGACCACGTCCATGCCGACGCCACGTCCGGCCGCCTGCGTGACATGGCCCGCAGTACTGAAGCCGGGCTCCAAAATCAGCTGCACGGCCTGCTCATCGGTAAGTTTCGCTTGAGGATCGGCGAGCCCCAAGGTAATCGCTTTTTCGCGAATCAGCTTCACGCTGATGCCGGCGCCATCGTCAGCAACGATGATCACCACCTCCGCACCATCGCGCTCCAAACTGACGGAGATACGGCCCACATCGGGTTTGCCCAGCGCCGTGCGCCGCTCGGGCGTCTCGATGCCGTGAACCACGGCATTGCGCAACATGTGCTCGAGCGGCGGCACCATGCGCTCCAGCATTTGACGGTCCAATTCCGCTGCCGCGCCCTGCACCACCAGCTCCGCACGCTTGCCTGTGTCGTTCGCTGCCTGACGAACCAAGCGCGTCAATCGCTGCACGTGGCGCTGGAAAGGCACCATGCGAGTTCGCATCAAGCTGTTTTGCAGTTCGGTAATGACGCGTGACTGCTGGGTCAACAGATTCTGCGCCTCGCGAGTCAGCGTCTCGAGCAGTCCCTGAATGCTCGCCACGTCGCCGGACGTTTCCGCGAGCGCACGCGAGTACTGCTGCAGCGAGGAATATCGGTCCAGCTCCAGAGGATCGAAGTCGTTGCGTCGCGGGTCCTCATCCTGGTGGCGATTGAGGACCTGCGCCTCGGTTTCCATCTCCAGGCCCCGCAACTGCTCCTTGAGCCGCGTCACGGTGCGCGCCAGCTCTGCCAAGTTGAAGTCGATGGAGTTGACTTGCTGGTCCAGGCGGGCACGGAAGATGCTCACTTCGCCGGCATTGTTGAGCATGGTATCGAGCAAATCGGCATCCACCCGCGCCATCTCGACGCGCTCCGCCGGTGCAGCTTCACGTCCCGGCAATACCGGCGCGCTGCTGAGCTCGAGTCCGGTGACAGAATCCTCGCTTGCCGCAACCGGCGCGGGCTCTTCCGCCGCTTTTACACCCCTTGCGCTGATTGGGATCGGCGCAATCGGCGGCGCCTCAGGCGGCGGCACCACTATCGGCAATTCAGCAAGTGGCGACGCGGCCACCGACGACGCAGCGTCCAGCGCCGGCGCCACAGAAATAATACTTGGCGCAGCGGCCGGCTGTGCCCGCGCGCCGGACGGATTCGCTAAATCCTTGATCTGTGAAATCAGGGCGGATGCACCCGCCGGTACCGTTCCGGTACCGACAACATCTCGCATACGCGCGAGTTCATCCAGACTGGCCTGCATGACCGTGTAGGCATGATCGTCGCCCACCACAGCACCGCTGTCGATCTGCAACACCAATGTCTCGAGCTCATGGCTCAAATCGCCCATGGCGCTGATGCCCGCCATGCGGGCGCCGCCCTTGAGCGTATGCAATTGGCGCTGCAGCTCCGCTACTCTTTCCTTGTCTTTGCGATCGCGATTCCAGGCGGCCAACGAAACTTCCGCCGCTTCGAGCAGCTCGGTCGCCTCTTCGCTGTAGATGTTGGCGATTTCGTGATCAAACTCCTCGGCCGCGCGGGGCGCGACAATCACTTTGGGCGCAATCGCCTCAGGCGCCGGCTCGATCGCCTCAGGCGCCGCAGCGATTTGCTCTGGAACTGTCTCCAATTCCGGCGCCACGGCCGACGCGCTGATGTCGATGGCATCGGCGGCATCGAGAGCTATCGCGGCGTCGATCTCAGCTTCGACACTGTGCAGCCGGGCAAGCAGCAAGGGCTGCTCAGAGAAAAACGCACTGGACTCATTGATATGCGTCACCACATTGTCGATGGCGTGCACCGCATCGCCCAATGTGGCAAGCCCAAGGTCGGACAAGCCGTGCCCGCTATCGAAAACCTTGCGCATTACCTGATTTAACGGCTCGGTGATGCGAATGCCGTGCCGCGCCTCGGCCATCTTCGAGCTGCCGCTCAAAGTGTGAATGGCGCGATACACCGTTTCAGGCAATTCGTGCGGCGCCGGCTGGCCAGTGCGCTTGCGCAGGTATTCCCGAATTTCGGTTAGGTGGCTGGACGTCTCTTTGCTGTAGATCTCATGCAGCATGGCGTCCATGGCAGGCGGGGACGCTAGCTGCGCGGCGGCCACGTCGGACTCGTCAATCGCGCCGCCGTCAGCGACCATTGGCTCGGCAGCGGCCGCGGTCGCCCGATCCTCGGGCGCCAGGACCGCGGTGGCCTGCTCCGCATCACGCCCATCCGCGTAGGCAAAAGCACGTGCCATGAGTGCCTCGACCGGCACCGGGTTATGTCGGCCGGTTTCCAGCTGCTCCACCAATTGCGGCAGGGCCGCAACCGCGCTGCGCAATAGAGCCATCATTCCTGGCGTGCGCGACAGCATCTTGTCCATCATGCGGTTCAACAAGTTCTCGATCGACCAGCCGAATTCGGCGATCGCGCGAGCGCCGACCATCCGGCCGCTGCCTTTCAAGGTGTGAAAGCTGCGGCGCATCAGCGCAAGCGATTCCAAATCCATGGGATTTTGATCCCACTGCGGGAAGCTCTTCTGGATGGAGGCAATCTCTTCCTTGGCTTCCTCGATGAACAGCTCGACGAACTGCGGATCAACCGGTTCGGGGTCGGGCACCGCAGTCAACGGGTGGGTTGCCGCGTGCGCGCGCTGACTGCGATCGAGCGCGACCGTCTCGGCTGTATCGAGTTTGACCGTCTTAGCAGCCTCGCTGCTCGAGATACTTATATTCGGAACACGTGACGGAGCGGTGTCCGCCAACGTCTTGAGGCACATCTCCGCGTTGTCCAGCATGTACCAAGGATCGTTACGCCCGCTCTGCAGCGTTTCCATGTAGTACTCGATGCTGACGATGGCATCGGCTACTCGCTCCAAGCGGATGGAGTCGGGCGCGGGTGCGCCGGGCTCGATCAGATTGCGCACCTGCACCCCGATCGCGTCCATCAGTTCCACCGCCCGCCCCTTGCCGAGCATGAGCAGTCCCGCGGTGATGCCGCGCAACAGCTGCGGCACGTTATCAAGGCCCTGCGGCGGAAAATCCCCAGGCTTCTGCACGGCGACGGTCACCGCTTCCTTGATGCGCGCCAGGTTGACTATGCACTCACGCAGCACTGCCTCGCTCACCAGCCTGAACTCGAGATCCTGATCGGCCGGCATATCGGTCCGCGCAGCATCGGGCACGGTAGGCAGAATCAGTCGTACCAGTTGATCGTCGAGACTGTCCTCCACGGAGAGCAATACGCCTGCCACCTTTAGCAGCGACTCCTCGGGCGGTGTCTTACCGTCGGTAACGATGGTCGCGAGCTCGGCGATCTCTTCTTGGACGCGCTGACGCAACTCCCCGAGCCCCAGTACACCGAGCGTATCGCTGATTTTCTTCAGTAATTCCAGCTGCGGCACCAGCTCGTCGCTGCGGCCACCACCGCGGCGCACGAAGATATCGAGCACGTCCTTGACCTTGGACAGATCTTCTTTGATGGCGGCTGCCACCGTGCGCATCAATTTGACGCTGGGCGCCGACAGGCTTTCGCGCTCGTGTTCGATGGAATCGTCGACCGGCAACAGCTCGGACAGCTTGAAGGAAGCGCGGACAGCGGCGATACGGCCGCCGGTGCTCGAGGCGCGCGCAACGTAGTAAAGCAGGTTATTCAGCAGGTCGATCGGCGGGTCCTCGCAATAGCGCCCCTCGCCGAGTTCGTACAGAGTCTTGATTTGCCGGTCGGCCTGGCCGAGCAAGCGCTTCAGCGTCGCACTGCCCTCCAAGCCGTTGGCACGAACAGCTTCGAGAATGGCGCCCACCACCCACCACAATTGGAACACCGGTTGGCTCGTGGCCACTTGTTCCAGCTTCTCGGCCACCTTCGCCAGAATCTCCAGGTTTTGCACGGTGCGCTCGCCGCGGATATATCCCAGCAAGCCGATCTGGAAGCGCGGCCGCAGGCGTCTTGCCCATTGCGCCACGGAAATCGATTGCTCACCCTGATCCTGCGATTGCGGCTGTGCGGGCTGATCGGATTTCAAATTGAGCAATAACAGCGTGCCCTCGGACAGCAACGGGCTGCCGCGCACGGACCGCAAATCGTTGAGCAGGGGCAACAGGACCAAGGCTAAATCTCTGCCTCCCGACAATACCCGCTCCAGGTACGTCGGCAGTTGCACCATTGCGCGCATCAACGCATCCAGGCCATCGACCTGCCGCTTTTGATCATTGTCCGAATTCAGCAAGTAACGGGTGACGTACTCCATTTCCTCCGCGAGCAGCGCAGCGCCGTATACCTCGACCAGACGCAGCGCGCCGTGAGCGCAATGCAGTTGGTCGGCGCACTTCTCCAGCGACGCCGGCTGATCCGAACGCTCTGCGTAAGCCTCGAGCGAAGCACGCGCGTCATTCAACGTCGTTGCCAGTTCTTTGGCAAC
>JAYTXS010000193.1:0-6516 GCA_043742845.1 Gammaproteobacteria bacterium | reverse complement strand
GCATCGATCCCGATGGAAAATGTGGCCGCCGTTCCCGCCAATATCGGCACGCTGGATAGCTCCTGCAGCAGGGCGCGCATTTCGTTGACCACAGCCGCCGCGGCGCGGCCGCCGTCGCGCGCAATCTTGCGGCCGATCAGATCATTGGCCTGAATGCCGGTGGTGCCCTCATAGATCGGTGTGATGCGCGCGTCCCGAAACAGCTGCGCGGCTCCGGTCTGTTCGATGAAGCCGACGCCGCCGTGGACCTGTATGCCCAGAGAAGCGATTTCGACCGAGTTCTCGGTGCAGCAACCCTTCATCACCGGAATCATGAGGTCGGCGAAGGCCTGATGGCGTCCGCGCTCCTCTGCAGCCGGATGCAGATGGGCAGCGTCCAACGAAACGGCAACAACGGCCGCGAGCGCCCGCATCGCTTCGGTTTGCGACTTCATTGTCAGCAGCATGCGGCGTATGTCGGGATGCTGGATGATGGGCACCCGCGGACCGTCACGAACTCCCGCGGCCGTACTTTGAACTCGCTCGCGCGCATAGGCCAATGCGGTTTGGTAGGCTCGTTCCGACAAGCCCACGCCCTCGATGCCCACTGAATATCGGGCCGCGTTCATCATGATGAACATGTATTCCAGGCCCCGGTTCTCCTCGCCGATCAGTTCGGCCACCGCGCCGCCACTCTGGCCGTATGCCAGCACACAAGTGGGGCTGGCATGAATGCCTAATTTGCGCTCGATGGACAGGCAGTGCACGTCATTGCGTTGACCGAGGGAGCCGTCAGCATTGACCAGAAACTTCGGAACGAGAAACAGTGAGATGCCCTTCACGCCCTCCGGCGCTCCCGCGACGCGGCCCAATACCATGTGAATGATATTGGAGGTCAGGTCATGATCCCCGTAGGTAATGAAGATTTTCTGGCCCGTCAGCAAGTAACGGCCGTCGCCGGTAGCTTCGGCCCGCGTGCGAACGGCCGATAAGTCAGACCCCGCCTGCGACTCCGTGAGATTCATGGTGCCGGTCCATTCGCCGCTCACCATTTTGGGCAGATAGGTGTGCTTCTGCGCCGGCGAGCCGCGCAATTCCAATGCCTCGATGGCGCCGCGCGTCAGCATCGGGCACAGCGCAAAAGCCATATTCGCGCCGTTCCACATCTCCTCGATCAGCGCCGATAGGGCGCGAGGCAGATTTTGGCCGCCGAATTCCGCGCTGCAGGACAGCGCGCTCCAACCGTCCGCAGCGAAGCGCGTGTAGGCGTCCTTCCAGCCGCCGGCGGTCAGGACTTGTCCTTCCTGCCAGCGCGCCCCTTGCGAGTCGCCGCTGCGATTGAGCGGCGACAGAACTTGGCCGGCGAATTTCGCGGCTTCGTCCAGCACCGCTTCTGCCACATCCGGCGTCATATCCGCGAAGTCCGGCAACCGCGCCAACAGCTCTTGATCCACGAGTTCGCGCAGCACGAACTTCATGTCAATCAATGGAGCTTGATATTCCTGCATGAGGGAGCTCCCAGGGCGAAACTACATGTTGCGGCGGTAACGGCCGCCGACGTCGTACAGGGTGTGCGTAATCTCTCCTAGCGAACAGCCACGCACGGCGTCCATCAGCACTTCAAAGGTATTGCCGTTCTCGATCACCGTGCGCCGCAGCCGCTCCAACAACTGCGCGGACGTCTCCGCGTTGCGTTCGTGGAACTGGCGCAGACGCACGAGCTGCGACTGCTTCTCCGCGTCGGTAGAACGGGCCAATTCAATGCTTTCCGCGGCAGCGCAACCGTGCGGATTGCGGAAGGTGTTGACCCCGATGATGGGATACGAGCCATCGTGCTTCTGCCGCTCGTAGAACAACGACTCTTCTTGAATCTTGCCGCGCTGATAACCCGTCTCCATGGCGCCGAGCACACCGCCGCGGTCGGCGATGGCGTCGAACTCCTTGAGCACGGCTTCTTCGACCAAATCGGTCAGCTCGTCGATGATGAAACTGCCCTGATTAGGGTTTTCATTCTTGGCCAGGCCCCACTCACGGTTGATGATGAGCTGGATCGCCATGGCGCGGCGCACACTCTCCTCGGTGGGAGTGGTGACCGCCTCGTCATACGCGTTGGTGTGCAGGCTATTGCAATTGTCGTAAATTGCGCACAGCGCCTGCAGCGTGGTGCGAATATCGTTGAACGCCATTTCCTGCGCATGCAGCGAGCGGCCGGAAGTCTGCACATGGTACTTGAGCTTTTGGCTGCGCTCGTTCGCCCCGTATCTGTGCTTCATGGCAACAGCCCATATGCGACGCGCGACGCGTCCGATCACGGAGTACTCCGGGTCCATGCCGTTCGAAAAGAAGAACGACAGGTTGCCGGCGAAATCATCGACGTGCATCCCACGGGCGAGATACGACTCGACGTACGTGAAGCCGTTGGCGAGCGTGAATGCCAGCTGCGAGATGGGATTCGCGCCGGCCTCGGCGATGTGATATCCGGAGATGGATACCGAGTAGAAATTCTGCACCTGGTGGTGCACGAAATATTCCTGCATATCGCCCATCATTTTGAGCGCGAACTCGGTCGAGAAAATGCAGGTGTTTTGCCCCTGATCTTCCTTCAATATGTCGGCCTGAACCGTGCCTCGAACGGTCGATAGGGTCCACGCCCGGATCTTCTGGTACTCGTCCGCTGTGGGGTCGCGGCTGTTCTGCTGCTGGAATTTCTCCAATTGCTGATCGATGGCCGTGTTCATGAACATCGCCAGAATCATCGGCGCCGGCCCGTTGATGGTCATCGATACTGAAGTCGTCGGCGCGCACAGGTCAAAGCCCGAGTACAGGACTTTCATGTCATCCAGTGTCGCAATCGATACGCCGGAATTGCCCACCTTGCCGTAAATGTCGGGACGCAGATCCGGATCCCAGCCATACAAAGTGACCGAATCAAAGGCGGTCGACAACCGATGTGCCGGCATACCCTCCGATACGCGTTTAAAGCGCAGATTGGTACGAAACGCATCGCCCTCGCCGGCGAACATGCGCGTCGGATCTTCACCTTCGCGCTTGAACGCAAATACACCGGCCGTATAAGGATAAGAACCAGGCACGTTCTCTTTCAGCAGAAAGCGCAATACCTCGCCGTCGTCCTCGAAGCGCGGCAGCGATACCTTGCGGATTTGCGTACCCGAGAGCGACTGGTGGATCAGCTTGGTGCGAATTTCCTTGTCGCGGATTTTCACCACGTATTCGGGCTGCGCGTACAGCTCCTGGGTCTTCGGCCATTGCTCAAGCAGCTTGCCGGCACCCGGATCGAGCTCGGCGCGCTTGGCCGCTATCAGTTCATCGAAACCCGCCAGGCTCAGGCGCGACGCGGCGAACAAACCCTTGGACACTTCGAGCGACTGGCGCTCGCGCGCGATTCGCGCTTGGCGCCCGACGAAACGGTGGAAATCTCGCACCGACTCGGATATCTCAGCCAGATAACGCACCCGTTCCGGCGGCACGATGGCGCGGCCGCGCGACGAGGACTTGACCGTGGCTTTCGGCAGCTTGCCCGGCCCCAGGTTAAGGCCCTTCTCCGTAAGCCGCGGCACGATGGCTTGGTAGAGCGCAGTGACGCCGTCGTCATTGAAGCGCGAGGCCATGGTGCCGAAAATCGGCATGCTGTCCGCAGACTGGGTAAACCACTCGTGGTTTCGCTGGTACTGCTTACGCACGTCGCGCAGCGCATCCTCGGAGCCCTTACGATCGAACTTGTTGATGGCCACGAAGTCGGCAAAATCGAGCATGTCGATTTTCTCCAGCTGCGAGGCGGCGCCGAATTCCGGAGTCATGACGTAGAGCGAGGTGTCCACCAGCGGGACGATGGCGGATTCACCCTGGCCAATGCCCGAGGTCTCTACGACGATGAGATCAAAGCCGCTGATCTTGCAGCAGGCCAGCACTTCAGGCAGTGCGGCCGAAATCTCAGTACCGGTATCGCGCGTGGCCAGGGAGCGCATGAATATCTTGTCGGACTCGATGGCATTCATGCGAATGCGATCGCCCAGCAGAGCGCCTCCGGTGCGCTTGCGCGAAGGATCGATGGAGATGACGGCCACGCGGATCTTGTCCTGCTGATCGAGGCGCAATCTCAAGATGAGTTCGTCCGTCAGCGAGGATTTGCCGGCGCCGCCGGTCCCGGTGATTCCGAGGATCGGAGTCTTGATGACGGCCGCCGCCTGCAGCAGGGCCTGACGCGCGCGCATGCCATACGTTCGATTCTCGACCGCCGTGATAACCCGTGCCAGAGCGCGGCGGCTGCCGGAACGCAGCGCATCCAAGGCATCCGCCTCGGTAGGCGCCAGCGCGGACAAATCGTAATCGCTGGTGCGAATGACGTCATCGATCATGCCCTGCAGGCCCAACTTTGCGCCATCCTCCGGCGAATACAGGCGCGTCACGCCGTAGGCCATGAGTTCCCGGATTTCCGCCGGCACGATGACGCCGCCGCCGCCGCCGAACACCTTGATGTTGTCGCCGCCGTTCTGGCGCAGCAGATCCATCATGTACTTGAAAAACTCAACGTGGCCCCCCTGGTACGAGGTGATCGCCACGCCCTGCACATCCTCTTGCAAGGCGGCTTTGACGATTTCCTGCACCGACCGGTTATGGCCGAGGTGAATAACTTCCGCTCCGGAAGCCTGCAGCACTCGGCGCATGATGTTGACGGAGGCATCGTGCCCGTCGAACAAAGAGGTCGCGGTCACGAACCTGACTTTGTGCGTGGGCTGATAGGAAGCCGATTTGGCGGCGATAGGGACGGCGCTCATAGTGTGCTCGCGTGCTGGGTTACGAGGATATCAGGCTTATGGCGTGATTTTAGAGAACCGGTGCGCCGAAACAAATAGCCAAAACCATCGCCGGCATTGAGCGAATTTGCCACACTGCGCCGGCCGGACCCGGCATTCCCCCCCAATTACGGTTTCCCGCGATCCTCTCGCCAGTCGGGGGGACGCTTGTCAATGAAGGCGGCAACTCCCTCCTGTGCCACCTCGTCGCTCATATTGTCGGCCATCGACTGACCCGCCAGCCGGTAGGCCGCCGCCACGCCCAGCTCCATCTGGCGATAGAACAGCGCTTTGCCCTCGGCGATCGCCGACGGCGGCTTGGCAACGATAGCGGCCGTCAGCCTCTCGATCTCCGAGTCGAGACGGTCCGGAGCCACACAACGATTGATGAGACCGCGCTGCGCCGCGGTAGCAGCATCGATGAACTCACCCGTCACCAACATTTCGAACGCCGCCTTACGACCGACATTGCGAGTCAGCGCAACCGAGGGCGTAGCGCAGAACAAACCGACGTTGATTCCGGACACGGCAAAACGCGCGTCATCGGCCGCGATTGCAAGATCGCACATGGCCACAAGTTGGCAGCCGGCAGCGGTGGCGATTCCGTGCACCCGCGCTATCACGGGCTGCGGCAACGCCTGAATCCGCAGCATCATGCTGCTGCAATCGTCGAATAGACGCTGGTAGTACTCCAAGCGGGGATTAGCCTTCATCTGCTTAAGGTCATGGCCTGCGCAGAATGCCTTGCCCGTACCGCTCAACACTACGGCACGGACCGACGCATCGCCCGCGATCTCATCGAGTGCGGCATGCAGCGCCGCCAGCATCTGCTCGGACAACGCGTTGAACTGCGACGGACGATTGAGCGTGAGGTACGCGACGCTGCCTTTGCGCTCCTGCAAAACCGGTGGCTCGAGATCGGTCGCAATAGTCGGCGCGTTCATGGCGAGTTTCCCACTTCGTATTCGTTCAGGCCCGGGCTACAGGCATTATTGCGCTATCGACAAGGCATGCTTGCACGCAGGCGAGTTCGCCAAGCATCTACTATTTTACCATGTAGACTCATGTGGCTACATTGCTGTAATGAAAACCGTGGGTATTCGCGAGCTGAAGAATCACTTGAGCAAGTATCTGCGCGAAGTGCGCCTTGGCGAGAGCGTTCTGGTGACGGATCGCGGCGAGGTTGTGGCCGAATTCTCGCCGCCCACTCGAGGATTGCCGGATGCAATGTTTCCCGCGGGCTTGCTTATCCTTGCAAGACGGGGTCTCGTGACGCTGGGTGCCACGAATGATCGCGACGTGTATTTGCCTCTTCCGCGTTCCCCTCGAGGTCGCCGTACAGCCGCGCAATTACTGGACGAAGAACGCGGTCCGTCGTGAATCTGTACGCGCAATCCAGCGCCATCTTGGCCTGGCTGCTCCATAAGCCGCCCGCTGCGACTGTGCGCCAATATCTGGCTGACGGCGAAATCATCCTTGCCTCAGATCTCACGATGATCGAGTGCGACCGGGTGCTGATTCGCGCGGCGGGTTTGGGTGAACTGAACAAATCGGAGGCAGCGGACCGACGCGCGCATCTAGCGAATGCGGCGAATCACTGGCAGATCATGCGCATCGCCGCAGAGGTCGTTGATCGGGCGCGGCTGCCATTTCCCGACGAGCCGATTCGTACGTTGGACGCTATTCATATCGCCTCAGCCTTAACGGCTCGGGCCGCCGTCGC
>JAYTXS010000192.1:0-3030 GCA_043742845.1 Gammaproteobacteria bacterium | reverse complement strand
CAATCCAGCCACAGCGGCGGATATTGTCGACTCACTGAAACGGTCTTGCGATTTTTCCTGCGGAGAATTCCAGCCAGCGCCATGACGCGCCTATTCTTGCCGCGCAGCGACACGGCGCCGTCCGGAAGCAGCGTAAATATCATCCGATCACCGGACTTCATGACCATGTGATCCCTAACGACGATAGCAACGGGGTGGCCTACAGTTTCGGCGAGCTCGCGCCCTCCTCGATCCCTTTGCCCAAGCTTACCTTTCGCCTCAAGCATCGCAGGTCCCGCATCCCCGCTCCGCTGAGTTCCCATGATTCCGGCTAACCAACCGGCGAGATGGCGACATTTCTTGCTGGGTCGCGGATTCGCCGGCGTGGGAAAGTCCAGCATCGCGGTACCGCGCATCGCTGGACGGAAATTTCCGTACCTCAGGCGTCAAATTGAGAAGGCAGCGCAACTGCACTTGGATCTGGCGCCCGCCGAAATGGCCAGCTCGCCGCGAGGCATGCGTGACCACGCAAGCTAGCTTCGCCGACGTCCGCTTTCTGGAAGGCGAGTGCGCAAACCGACTTGATTTGTCCCAATCCGGCCGCAGATCATACTCAGCACTTTGCGCAATGACGCGAGGGATTCTAGTACCACAAACGAAGGAATTTTCCGCATGGGTATTACGCGACAGGACTACTACAACGCGAACGCGCGGCTACAGGGCGAAATCAATCGCTTGTTTGGCAACACAGGCGAGAGCGACAGCAGCTCCGCGACGGCGACCTTCATTCCGCCGGTCGACATCTATGACTACGGTGATCGCTTTGAGCTTGACGTCGACCTACCAGGAGTTGATCCGTCATCGGTGGAGCTTACATTGGATGGCGGCGTGCTGGCGCTCTCCGGCAAGAGACTAGAAAAGCCGTCTGACAAGCCCGGTGACGAGGCACAGGCATGCCGCACTGAACGCGTCCTCGGAACATTCTACCGGCGCTTCGTATTGCCGGACACCGCGGATGGCGAAAAAGTGAATGCCAGCGGCAAGAATGGCGTACTGCGGGTGACGATACCGAAACAAGCCAAGGCGATGCCGAGACGGATTCAGATAGCGGCTTAGCTGCCGAGCCAGGGTCAGGCCGGGTGCAGATTGCCCCGGCTTGGGCCTTAGCTGCTGATGCCGCCTTCGCCGTGCTGGGCGCCGAGATCACATTTTCAACTCTCGGTAGTTAAGGCCGAAGTCTGCAACCCTCTTCTGCGCCGCACTTGTGAGCCGATCGTGGCGTGTAGGGGGTCGCCTCAGCGCGATTGAGGGGCTTGCCCTCTTCGTGCGTGCGTCGCGAATGGACCGATGGCAAACCGAGCAAGACGTCGCATATTGAGCGCGTTGCGGGCTACGAGATTGGCGTACCTTAAACGTCAATCACTGCAATACCTGCTATTCATGAACAATGATATTCACGACAGCGAGGCGAACTCCCCCACGGGTGCCGGTTCAATCTGTGGTCTCGACTCGAGCGGCGCCTCGCGCATTGCGGCCATGACCGAAAGCGCGCCGGTGGCGATCTATCACGCGGATGCGGCAGGTCGATTGACTTATGCGAACGCATTGTATCGTCGCATGTTTCGCCTGACGCGCGATCAAACTCTCGATGATTGGGCGCATATCGTGCATCCGCTGGATCGACAACGAATGCTGAATTCGTGGGCGGAATTTTGCCGCGATCCCCGTGACGCGCAATTTCAATGGCGCTCGCAGTCGGCGTCGGGGTGCGTACGGTTTTTGACCGAGACGGTAGTACCCGTAAAAGCTTTCGCAGTCGACGGTTTCGTCGGGACGATTACCGACGTCACCGAACTCCAAATCGCACAGACGGAAGTAGCAGAGTTGCAACGGCGACTGATGGACGCACGCCAAAATGAACCATCCGCTGTCGCGATCCATGGCTCAACGGCGCACTTCGAAAAGGAATTGCATGACGCAATTCGCGACGGTCAGTTCGAATTGCACTACCAGCCGAAACTCGTTACCGCCACGAATGCGATTCTGGGCGCTGAGGCCTTGATACGCTGGCGTCACCCGACGCGTGGGTTGATGACACCAGCCAGCTTCATTCCGCTTGCCGAAGAATCCGGCTTGATTGGTCCCATAGGGGAATGGGTGGTTCGGGAAGCCTGTCGGCAAGCCCGTGCCTGGCAAAACGAGGGACTGAAACCCATTCGGGTCGCCGTCAATTTGGCGCCGATGCAGTTCCGCCACGGCAATCTTCTGCCAATCATACGCCACGCACTTGCCAACGCCGAATTGGATCCGCGGTATTTAGAGGTCGAACTAACCGAGAGCACCGTGATGAGCGATGCCGAGGCCTCTGTAGTCATCCTGGAACACTTAAGCCAAATGGGTGTGCTCGTTTCGATAGATGACTTTGGGACCGGGTATTCCAGCATGAGCTATCTGAGACGCTTTCCGGTGGATAAGCTGAAAATTGATCGGACATTCATCAAGGAAATTGTTACCCGACCGGATGACGCGTCCATTGTGCGCGCCATCGTGTCGCTCGCGCACAGTCTGCGGCTTAAGGTCGTCGCGGAGGGCGTCGAGACAAGGGAACAATTAGATTTCCTGAAGTCCTTGAGATGCGATCATTACCAGGGTTATCTCTTCAGTCCTGCGGTTCCGCCCGAGAAGTTCGCGACACTGCTTCGGCTCTCGACCGCGACTGCGTCGTCATTCGCGGAAAGTGAGGCTTTACGTACTCACAGCAAGCTGGCGGCCTATCGCCGCTAGGCGGCTCCCTGCCGCTTCAAACGCGTGCGCTGCAGGTGGGTCTGTACATCGAGGGCGAACGCCCTGGCGAAGAAATATCCGTGCACCGCGATCAGCTATGGCCCGATGTCGTGTAGCGCTTGAACGCGATCCACTCAAGACACCACTGCGCTCGGGCCACACGCTGCGCTCCCGAGAATCGGATTAACATTTGTTGGTCTCATTCCAAATAAGGTAGCCGAATAGGAGCCGATCGTAGCAAGTCTTTAACGGCACGCGGTGCGAACT
>JAYTXS010000191.1:0-3518 GCA_043742845.1 Gammaproteobacteria bacterium | reverse complement strand
GTGCGGGCGTCAGAGTGGGTCATATGCGATCCGATGGGTAGGTAGGTGGCGCATTGTGATAATACACTGGCGGGCTCGATCGGCGCCGCGTAAGGGGATGAAGTATCTAATGCCACCGCGTTTGTTCTACGGCTGGTTTGTGGTCGCGGCTGCTTTTGCCGTCACCTTTGTCGGTTTCGGCAGCGCATACACGTTCAGTGCCTTCGTCGAGTCCCTGCAACGTGAATTCGCGGCATCGCGCGGCTCGGTGTCGTTGGTGTTCTCGCTGGCGGGGTTTCTGTACTTCGGCTTGGGAATCCTGACGGGACCGCTGGCTGATCGCTTCGGTTCGCGGCGGCTGAGCATCGTCGGCATGGTCATGGTGGGTCTCGGCCTGTGTTGTGCGGGATTCGCGCATACGCTGGCGCAGGTGTACGTGGCCTACGGTCTCGGGATGGGATTGGGAGTGGGTTGCTCCTATGTTCCCGCGGTCGGGGTGGTGCAGCGCTGGTTCGTGAAGCGCCGCGGATTTGCCTCAGGTTTAGCGGTGAGCGGAATCGGAGTCGGCACGTTGGTCATGCCGCCGCTGGCGTCGCACCTGGTGGGCGCGTTGGGCTGGCGGCATGCTTACGTGGTCCTAGGCGTGCTGGCTGCCGTCATCGGCGTAGGAATGGCTGCCTTGATCGAGAACGATCCGCGAGACCGCGGCCTTGCGCCCGACGGCGATGCTTTGCCGACGGATGACGCCGCCCGAGTGCAGTCGGGTTTTTCGGTACGCGCGGCGGTTAGGTCGCGGCGCTTCGCCGGACTGTACGCCGCCTGTCTGTTTTGCTCGTTCGGCCTGTTCGTGCCCTTCGTGCATCTCGTGCCGTTCGCGCTCGATCATGGTGTCGCGCCATCCTCGGCGGTGCTGCTGCTCGGCGCCATCGGCATCGGCAGCACGGCGGGACGCTTCGTCCTGGGTGGTTTGGCGGACAAGTGGGGGCGCGAACTCACGTTGGTGCTGCTGTTTGCGGGTATGGCGCTGGTGCTGCTGTGCTGGATATTGGCGACGGCATTCTGGGGCATGACGCTATTTGCTCTGGCGTATGGTGTTGTGTATGGCGGCTTCGTCGCCGTGCTGCCGGCCTTGGTGATGGACTTCTTCGGCGGACGCAATGTGAGCAGCATCATCGGCATTCTGTACACCAGTGTGGCGCTTGGCACCTTGATCGGCCCGAGCGCGGCGGGTTTCGCCTTTGATTTGAGTCGCAGTTACACGCTGCCGATTCTGATCGGCGCCGCCGGCAACCTCATCGCCGCTTGCGTCATGGAGGGCGTATCGAAATCGGCGCCGGCAGCAGCGGCGGCTGCGTGACCGGCGTGCGCAGCAAGGCTGGGCCGCAGCGCACGGTGAGCAAAGTCCCGCGCAATGCAGGGAAGGCGCCGAATCATGGTTCGACGCCGCCAAGCCATGGAGTGGCGCGGGTGATTTCGAAGCTGGGTTGGGGCTCGCGCACGGAAGCGGCTGCATGGGTGGGCGAGGGGCGGGTGCGGGTCAACGGTCGGGTGGTGCGCAACGCGGAGCATGCCGTGCGGCAGGGCGTGGACCGGATCGAGATTGATGGCCGGGAGCCTAAGCCGGCGGCACGCGTCGCGCTCATGTTGAACAAACCACGCGGCTTGGTGACGACGACGAAGGATGAGCAGGGGCGGGCGACGGTGTACAGCTGCTTTGCGGATGCGGCGCTGCCGTGGCTGGCGCCGGTGGGGCGGCTGGACAAGGCCAGCGAGGGATTGCTGTTGTTCAGCAATGATCCGGCGTGGGCTGCGCGCATCACGGATCCTGACACCGGCCCGGCCAAGACTTATCACGTGCAAGTGAATCGATTGCCGGACGCTGAGCTGCTGGCGAGTCTCGAATACGGCGTTGCAGTAAATGGCGAGCGATTGGCGGTGAAGTCGGCGCGGCAACTGCGCAGCGGGGAGAAAAACGCGTGGCTGGAAATAGTGCTCGACGAGGGGCGCAATCGGCAAATCCGACGCTTGCTGGAGGCCTTCGATGTGGCGGTTTTGCGCCTGGTGCGCGTGGCGATCGGTCCGCTGGCCTTAGGCGCGTTGGCCAAGGGTCAGTGGCGGCTGCTTACCGCGGAGGAAGCCGCTCACTGGGGCAGCCGCATGCCGAGCTGATCGAAGAGGAAGCTATAGATGTCGGCGGATTGATTGACGCGCACGGACAGCGAACTGCCGATTCCATGGCCGGCATGCGAGTTGATGCTGAGATAGACCGGCTTTCCCGAATTCGTCGCCGCTTGCAGGCGCGCAACCATCTTGCGCGAGTGCGCGGGGTTGACGCGCCCATCGGTTTCTCCGGTGGCCATGAAGATGGCGGGATAGGGGGTGCCATTGGTCACGTGATGGTAGGGAGAATAGGCGTACAGCGCCTTGAATTGCTCGGGGTCATTGACGGAGCCAAACTCGGTGGTGTTGAACAGTCCGTTCGGATCGCGCTCGACGCGCAGCATGTCGTAGATACCGACCCGCGAGACGACGGCGCGAAACAGTTCCGGGTGCTGCGTGAACGCGGCGCCCATCAGCAATCCGCCGTTGCTGCCGCCGATGATGGCGAGATGCTCAGGGTCGGTGTAGTGGTGGGCGATAAGAAATTCGGCCGACGCGATGAAATCGTCGAAGACATTCTGCTTGTGGGTAAGTGCGCCTTGCTGGTGCCAGGTTTCACCGAACTCACCGCCGCCGCGCAAGTTGGCGATGACGTAAATGCCGCCGCCGTCGAGCCACAAGCGTATATTGGCGCCGAGGAATTCAGGCGTGAGGCTGATGGCATAGCCGCCGTAACCGTTCAAGAGGACGGGGTTGGCACCGGAAAGCTTGCTGTTCTTGCGCCGCACGATGTTGATGGGAATCGAGGTGCCATCGTTGGAGGTGGCGAGTTCTCGCACGACCTCAGTGTCTGCGAACGATACGGGACTGGTTTGCAGCAGCTTGGTCTGCGCGCTGCGCATGACTGATTCGTCGTAGCGCGAGAAATACGGCGGCCGCAGATAGGTAGCAATGGAGTACAACACGGTGCCGTCATCCAGGGCCTCGACTTCGTCCACCGACGCTAAGTCGGGCAGGGGCAGCATGCCGCGAGGCTTGCCTGTGTGATCGAACACGGACACGCGCGACGGGCCGCCGACGAGTTCACGAATGTAGAACGATTTCTCGGTGAGGGCGATGGGCTCGCCTCCTGCCTGCCCGGCACTCAGCATGACGGCGTCGGATTCACCGACGAGCAGGGTGGACTGGCGCAAATCGACGATACCTGGAGCGAGCTTGAGCAGTTTGCCGCGCGGTGCATCCTTGCGCGAGATTAAGTACAGCGAGCCGTCCGCGGCCGCCGTCACAGCGACGATCTCGTCCGCGAAATGCGTGATTTGCCGAACCGCGCCGCTGGAATCGATGAGGTAGTGGGCGAATTCGCCGCCGTCGCCATTCGCGACTGACGCTATCACGATCTTGGGATTGAACTTGTTTGCCAGGGCGATCTCCGCGACCTT
>JAYTXS010000190.1:0-2600 GCA_043742845.1 Gammaproteobacteria bacterium | reverse complement strand
TCCTCCGTGATGACGCCGAAGGACCGATTGATCACGGTGCGCGAGAACGCGCCCAAGGATCAGGTGCTGGCGCTATTGCACAAGCACCGCATCGAGAAGGTGTTGGTAGTTGCCGGCGATCATGAACTCAAGGGCATGATTACGGTCAAGGATTTCCAAAAGGCCACGGAATTTCCGAATGCTTGTAAAGACAACGTGGGGAGCCTGCGCGTAGGCGCCGCAGTGGGTACTGCGCCGGATACTCTGGATCGAGTCGCGGCCTTGCGCGAAGCGGGAGTCGATGTCGTCGTGGTCGATACCTCGCACGGCCACTCGCGCGGTGTGTTGGAGACGGTGGCGAGAATCAAGGCCAAGTATCCCGACATGCAGGTAATCGGCGGCAATATCGTGACCGCCGAGGCGGCGCTCGATCTCGTCAAGCACGGCGCCGACGGGGTCAAGGTGGGCATAGGACCCGGATCGATTTGCACCACCCGCGTCATAGCGGGGGTCGGCGTGCCGCAAATCAGCGCCATTTCCCGGGTCGCCAAGGCATTGGAGGGCACGGGGGTGCCCATCATCGGCGACGGCGGAATAAGGTACTCCGGCGACATCGCCAAGGCGCTCGCGGCGGGTGCGCACTGCGTGATGATAGGCGGCATGTTCGCCGGCACCGAGGAATCGCCCGGCGACGTGGAGCTCTACCAGGGCGGCTCCTACAAGGCGTATCGCGGCATGGGCTCCTTGGGTGCGATGTCACAGGCCCACGGCTCCAGCGATCGCTACTTCCAAGATACGACGACGGAACTCGAAAAGCTCGTTCCGGAAGGAATCGAGGGGCGCGTCCCGTACAAGGGGAGTTTGGTCGCCATTCTGCACCAACTGGCGGGCGGCCTGCGTGCCGCTATGGGATACACCGGCAGCAGCAGTATCGAGGAAATGCGCACGCGTCCGCAATTCGTACGAATCACCAGCGCCGGCGTCCGCGAGAGTCACGTTCACGATGTGACCATCACCAAAGAAGCGCCCAACTATCGGATCGGGTGATGCCGGATATTCACGCTGACCGGGTTCTCATTCTCGATTTCGGTGCCCAGTACACGCAGTTGATTGCACGCCGCGTGCGCGAGTTGGGCGTGTATTCGGAAATCTACGCCTGCGATGTCGATGCGGAACAAATCAAGCGCTTTGCGCCGAAAGCCATCATTCTTTCCGGCGGTCCTGAATCGGTATACGACGCTAAAGGCCCCGAAGCGCCCCCGGAAGTATTCTCTTCGGGCGTGCCAGTGCTCGGGATTTGCTACGGTATGCAGACCATGGCCGCACAGCTGGGCGGGCAAGTCGAGGTATCCAGTCATCGCGAGTTCGGCGCGGCGCAAGTCCGGCCCACGGGCGGCTCGCGGTTGCTCGATGGCCTCGAAGACAATCGCGACGCCGAAGGGCGCCGTGTGCTCGATGTGTGGATGAGCCACGGCGATCGCGTCGTTACAGTGCCGCCGGGATTCAAAGTGATCGGGTCGAGCGACAACGCGCCGCTTGCGGCCATGGCCGATGAATCCCGGAGATTCTATGCAGTACAGTTTCACCCCGAAGTGACCCATACTTTGCAGGGTGGAGAGATTTTGCGGCGCTTTGTCCGCGAGATCGCCGATTGTTCTGCGAATTGGGCGACCGGAAATATCATCGAGGACTGCGTGGCGCGAATCCGCGCGCAAGTCGGCACGGACAAGGTGCTGCTCGGACTGTCGGGCGGCGTCGACTCTTCGGTGCTGGCCGCGTTGTTACATCGCTCTATCGGCGCACAGCTCACCTGTGTGTTCGTGGATCACGGGCTGCTTCGCTTAGGCGAAGGCGATCAGGTGATGGCGACGTTCGCCGAACATATGGGTGTGCGCGTGATTCGCGTCAACGCCGAACAGCGGTTCTTGGCGGCCCTCGCCGGTGAGGCGGATCCGGAGAAGAAGCGCAAGATCATCGGCCGCATGTTCGTGGAAGTCTTCGATGAGGAAGCAGCGAAGCTCAAGGATGTGAAATGGCTGGCGCAGGGCACCATTTATCCGGACGTGATCGAATCGGCCGGCAGCAAGACCGGCAAAGCGCATGTGATCAAGTCGCACCACAATGTGGGTGGATTACCGCAGCACATGAAGCTCAAGCTCTTGGAACCGTTGCGCGAGCTGTTCAAGGATGAAGTTCGCAAGCTAGGGGTCGAACTCGGATTGCCCAAGGACATGGTGCATCGGCATCCTTTCCCCGGTCCCGGATTAGGTGTGCGCATTTTGGGCGAAATCCACAAGCCGCATGCCGATCTGCTGCGGCGCGCCGACGCCATTTTCATCGAGGAGCTGCGCCGCAATGATCTCTACGACAAGGTCAGTCAGGCCTTCGCGGTCTTCCTGCCGGTGCGTTCGGTGGGCGTCATGGGCGACGGGCGGCGCTACGATTATGTGATTGCGCTGCGCGCGGTGGAGACCATCGATTTCATGACGGCGCGCTGGGCGCGCTTACCCTATGAATTTCTCGATCGCGTCGTGCACCGTGTGATCAACGAAGTGCCGGGGATTTCGCGGGTGGTGTACGACATTTCGGGGAAGCCGCCAGCGACGATTGAGTGGGAGTGA